>CAUPHX010000114.1:0-9254 GCA_963511125.1 uncultured Deefgea sp.
AGGTCTTCGGCATTCTGATTTCTCACAAATTTTCTTGTTTTTTGATTTGGATGCGCATGTACCTGAAGCAGATCCTAAAACGATAAAAAAAATGCTTGAAATATTCGACAATGAAACAGAATCGGGCCTGCTCTATTTAAGCTACCCTATGGCCGAAGCATTAAAACACAAGCCCAAAGAAGTGGCTTATTTATATTTAAAGCATGAAATAAGAATAGGCAATACAAATAGCACTAATTACAAAAAATGCACAACAAATAATGGACTTGATCATATTAGCCAATACACTCGATTAACATGGAATAAGCTTGCTCGTTATGATTTAAGAAAAATGCATTATTTAGTAAATAAAGTATCACGTATTCCTAAGCAAGAGTCGATGTTAACACTAACACCTTCAGCAATTCATGAGGCTCAAAAACCTTTGATTGCGGTTGGAAAAACGTGGGTTCTTAGCCCTTTTCCTTTATTTATTGTGGATGCATTTGGATACAGTTCATTTTTCAAGAATGAAATAAAGCAACCACAAAGTGACAAATTAGACTGATTGGGATGTTCAACCACGCTGATTACAGAATCGGATTGGCGGGTTACGCCTTCGGCTAACCCTCCCTACGAATCAATGTATTTAGTTGTAGCCATTTATTTACAAGGCTTAGATGGCAATACATCAACTTTATTTCAAATCTCGTTGAGCTGCGTGAGATCCCTTGTGTCAAGCCGAGCGAGGAACAAGCGGGGCGGGGTTTTTGGGGCCAATGTTTGAGGCCGTAGGCCGAGTTTTGACCACAACCGCCTCGATTGTCCGCAGCGAGGGCACCGACGAAGTCGGCGCAGATACTAGGGTAGCCTTTCTTTGGCCCACCTTTCTTTGGCGAAGCAAAGACAAGGTGGGTGCCGCGCGGCATTAGCGCGACGAGGTATGAGGCCACACCATCTATATTTGATTCATGCACTCGCAGCTTAACCAGCCTGCGCAGCCAGGACAGGTTGGGGTTATCAACCCAGCCTACATGGCTACCAAGTGCAGCCGCTCTCGGTCACGGCATCTCTCATCAGCATGGGGAGCGCCAATAAACCTGCTCCAGAATAAGCTTGTCTGCAATCTGGCAATACGGCTTTACTCAATTGTTTGGCGAGTTCCGTTTCAACTTCTTTGGTCTGAGGTGCAAGATTAGGGTGAGACTTGCGCTGCACCAACGATTGACGCTCTGGGGGAATTGCAATCGCTTTGGCCGTACTCAGATCAAGTGGCTGAATGACGACGTCCTTGTGTGAAGTTGTTTCGCTCACCGCCGCGCCACTTGCTGCAGGCTTTGCCTCCTCGCTAGTTCGCGTACTGGCAGAAAGCGTACGCGGCATTTGTATGGACTTCGTGACAACTCGGTTTTCAACACGCTCGGAGGGCGGCTGTGGAGGGCGCTGTGGACTGACTTTAAGTTCTTCAAGTTGCAGTTGAATCATCAGTGGCGCATCAGCGCGCTGCTGTGGCGGAGATACAGAGAATTTAATCAGTAGTAATCCAGCAAGATGCACACTCAGCGACACCCAAAAAGCCCACCGTGGTGCAGCGCTCAGCATCGTAAAGCCTTACTCTTGTTCATTGGGTGTATCGCCTTCGCGAGAAAATGCCAATAAATCACCCGGCTGGCAATCGAGATAATCACAAATCGCCATTAAGGTCGAAAAGCGTAATCCTTTGACTTTGCCTTGCTTGAGTAGCGACAAATTCTGCTCGGTAATACCAATATGTTGCGCCAAGTCTTTGGATTTCACTTTTCTTTGCGCCAGCATCACGTCGAGCTTCACTAAAATTTGCATCGCGATACCTTAAACAAACTGCTGATTTTCAGCGGCCAACTGGCTCGCTTGGCGCAAAATATGCTCGATCACCGAAATGCACAGCGACAAAAACAGGGCCATCAGCATCGATGAACTCACGCTCACGCTCAGCACACGCTGCCCCACAGGATTGAGCATCGTCACCCACAGCACCACGATCGGCGTAAACAGAAAATCCAACACCACCCAAATTGATGCTGCGCGGCCGACTTTACCCAAGTGCTCTGCCGCAGCAATCGAGAAAAACTCACCCTGTGCATAAATTTTAAACAACACCCGTAAATGGTAGAGGCCAAACATAATGGCCAGCAGCGGCACACTCGAAAACAGCATACCGCCCAGCTTTTGCCACCAAGGGAACCATGCCAAGTTCGCCAAATAAGGCACAACGCGCTCAGAGAGCAAGAAGCTCAAACCTGCGTCAGTCGCTTGCGTAATGAGGATTGGAAAGAACCAACACCCAGCGTTAAGCAAAAATAAAGTCAGCGCCAGCAGCAGGGAAAAGCTGGCAATTTTTTGACTAGTTTGGGCGATATTCGAAGGGGACATGGCGCATTCCTAAAAACAATGCGCCCAGTATATAAATTAAATTATTGTAAAACAATCATTTTTTATTGTTTTGCACCAAGGTATGGCGTGCAAGGATTATCTATTCGCTTTTTCTCATGAATGATCGACGTGCTTGGCGCATTGGAGTGACGCAATCGAAATTGGGTCGAAGGCAAAAGTAAGCCAGCAGTTTGATTGAACCGGTGCAATACGCTTCGTTGATTGTAATTGAGTAAAGTATGGGTATTTGATTGTGGGTATTTATCTATAAGGCATAGCTGGCAATACATCAGCCAAAAAAACCCCGCACTGGCGGGGCTTGATCAAATCATGTATTGCCACTAACAATCATCGCAGCAATCGGTTTAGCTTACTTGCGCGAGACGGCTTAAGCTTTCACGGGCGCTGGCGATAGCTGGATCGCGTACGTCTTGGCCCATACCTAAACCCTCTGCGGCAATCACGCGTATGTCGCTTATCCCTAAAAAGCCCAATACCACGCGCAGGTAATCAATATGCGCGACGCCCGTCGCTGTGCCTTGATGCAGGCCGCCCGCAGTGGCGACGATGACGGCGCGCTTGCCCTTAGCCAAACCTTCTGGGCCATTCGGGCCGTATTTAAACGTCACACCGGCGACCGCAATCTGATCAATCCACGCTTTGAGCTGGCTTGGCACCGAAAAGTTATACATCGGCGCGCCAATCACCAGCACATCGGCCGCCAAAAATTCAGCCATCACCGCTTCCGACAACGCGACTTGTGCGGTTTGCTCAGCATTCCGCGCTTCGGCGGGCGTGCCTTTGGCGGCTAAAAATGCGTCGTCGAGCTGTAGGTTCAGTTGACGCGTGACATCGCGGTAGACCACATTAACGGTGGGCTCAGCAAGGCGAATGCTTTCCACCACTTCGCTAGTGAGTTGGCGTGATACAGAATGCTCGCCCAGAATGCTCGAATCGATATGGAGTAGGTTCATGATGTGGCCCTTTGCTGTAATCAAATTAGATGCAGTCATCTTATATTTGGCGCAAAATCATGACTAGCAGGTGATATCAGGAAGGATTGTCCTATTTATGTTACCAATCGATGTGGATTACAACGACTACAGCTATTTTGCCTATGTGGTCGAATTTGGCGGTTTTTCGGCGGCAGCAAGGCAAATTGGGATTCCAAAATCGCGTTTATCACGGCGGATTGCGGCGCTCGAAGAACGACTCGGCGTGCGCTTGCTGCAGCGCAGTACGCGCAAAATCACACTGACCGATATTGGGCATAAATTTCTCGGCCATTGCCAAGCGCTGCAACGCGAAGCAGAGGCCGCAGAAAGCATCGTCGCCAGCGTCAAAGCAGAACCTTCGGGGCGGGTTCGTTTGAGCGTGCCACCGGCCATGATCGATAGTCTAGCTGCCGTTTTGCAGCGCTTTATCACTGAAAATCCGAAAGTGATCCTCGAAACGATTGCCACCACGCGGCGAGTCGATTTGCTCGAAGAAGGCATCGACGTAGCGCTGCGCGTGCGCGCAACCGACGATGAAGACCCGCAATGGGCAACGCGCCGCCTGCACGCCACGCGCGGTATTTTGGTGGCTAGCCCTGCTTTGGTCGCCCGTTTGGGCGGCTTGGCCACGCCGGGCGCACTGGCCTTGGCACCTGCGCTGGGGACGATAGCGGCAGATCAAATGATTCATTGGCGGCTGGTGAATGCTGCCGGAGAAGTGCGTGAGCTTGTACTGCCACCGCGTTTGGTGAGCGAGCACTTTGGCTTGCGCCGCCAAGCGGCGATTGATGGGCTGGGCGTTACGATGTTGCCGATGGATAACGCCCGCGCGGATATCGAGGCGGGCTTATTGGTCGAAGTACTGCCCGAATGGCGCTTTCCACTCAGCCATTTGCAAGCGGTCTACGCCAGCCAACGCGGCCTATCGCCCGCCGTGCGGGCATTATTGGATTTATTAGTAGCAACGATGGCTGCGCCGCTTTGAGCGCAAAGTAAGATTGCAGCGGGGAGGCGATCAGAATCCGTCAAGAAAACAAAATGATAGGTATATCAATGAAGCCATTTATTAATAATGTCTAGCAAGCAATACCCATAAAAACGCCTCATCAGTGCAAGGCTTGTTTGTGGTCACTGAACGGGTATGATATTTCGTGGAGAGTCGCACTCATGCCGCGCGGCGTAGCAGCCATGCCCTATTTGAACACCAGCCGCACTTAATCCAAATCCATTTTTCGCCACACGCTCGCCAGCCATGGCTGCTGCTCGCGCGGGAGTCCGGCTGGGCGGTAATAATGTTCTAGTTCGCTAAAGCCCGCCTCATGCAAGAAGCAACGCCATTGCGCCAAATCGTGGTACGCGCCGTAACGGCCATTATTCCAGCCTTCTTGATTATTGCCGCGTGGATTAGAGCTAAACAGCGCGCCACCCGTCTTGAGCGTCGCGTGTAATTGACGCAATACGCGCGGTAATTCGGCGCTGGGAATATGAAATAAAGACGCATTGGCGTACACGCCATTAAAATATTCAGCGGGTAAATCCAATTGCAAAAAATCTTGCTGCCACACCGTACACATCGTCTCGGTGCGGGCGATGTGGGCAAATTCGTGGGTGCCATCTAGCCCCACCACGCAATGGCCAAGCTGGGTGAACGCCTTCAAATCACGCCCCGGCCCGCAGCCAAAATCCAAAATATTCAAAGGCAGCGCATCGCCCTGCTCGTCCGTGTTGGGTAGATGGCGCAACAAAGCCGCAATATTCTGGCTCACATCATGCCCCTGCGTGCCATCCCGAAATGCAATCGCACTTTGCGCGTAATGCGCCAAGGTTAGCGTGGTGATTTGTTTGAGTTCGCTGGCAGTGGGTGACATGGGAATTCCGTAAGGGTCGAGATGGGATGGCGGCGTATTGATGTGATGATCGCTCGGCTCAGGCCATTTTACGCGACTCAGGTCGTTTAAATGATGGGTTGATCTTTCTCTTCATTTGAATTGAAATTTCAACTTAGCCATCACCATTGCACCGCGGCAGAGCGGATTGCGATACTAAAAACCATCCGCATGCAATCTGATCGTCACTAAATAGAGGGGTATACGGCTTGATTTCTTGCTAATATTTACTTGCAGACCGATACATGCAAAATAACAATAAGTAATATTTTGTAATTTTTAGTCAAGAAGTTAGTAAGCATATTGCTAATAAAAATAGTAGTAGTTATCATTTTATTTTTTAAACACAATTACGACGAGAATTTAAAATGCGTTTATTACTAGCCGCCATTGCCCTTTCTACCTCTTTTGCCTGCAGCGCAGCCTGGCAACTGGATACAGAGCAGTCTCAATTGCGATTTGTTTCAGTGAAAAACGGTGAGGTCGCTGAAGTACATAAATTTACGCAGCTTTCAGGCCGCTGGGCTGATGATGGCAAAGTGGCAGTGCAAATTCCAGTGGCCACGCTGGACACCTTGATCCCAATTCGTAACGAGCGGGTGTTGGAGCACGTACTTAAAGCAAATCAATTTCCGCAGATTAGTGCCAGCGCGACGATTGCACCTAAGCTTCTGTCAGATTTAAAGGTGGGCGCGAGTATGCAGCACAGCACGCAGTTAAGCCTGACACTGCTCGGCCAAACTCAGGTGCTGCCGGTTCAGCTCACACTCACCAAACTGGCCAACGGTAAAGTTCAGGCGTCCACTACTGCGCCGGTGTTAATCAACAGCGCGTCGTTTAAGCTAGAACCTGGCATTCGCAAGCTACAGGAACTAGCCAAACTAAACGACATTAGCTTAATGGTGCCCGTTACTTTTAACGTTGAATTTAAAAAAGTAGGCAAATAGTCAAGACCGAAATATGACCAAGGAGGTCGATTGCCCCCTAAGCAGACATGGCAAGAGCCGATGTGAATGGGGGTATAGAGCCTCATCACCAAAGGCATTACGCCGCAAATTGAACCGCCACGCTTAATCCCGGCGTCAATTGGCGTATTGCCGCTGCGCGTCGAATACGCTCTACTATATCGATGTATTTCATTGCAGCCATTGATTATCAATGCATAGCCAGCAATACATCGACCCTATTTCAAACCGCGTTGCGCTGCGCGAAAAAGCCCCCTCCGTACCGCACGGCATTAGCGCGGGGAACTTGAGGCTTGCTGAACCGGGCGGAATTGAGAAAAATCAACAATCGACCTAATGATAATGATTTTCAATTGCACTTATTGAGAAAGTGGCTTAGATTGAATCAATACTTAAATCAATCTGAATAGGCGCGTCATCATGACATACTCTCCGCTCTGGGCTGGTGCCCTCAGCCTCGTACTGATTCACACCGAAACGGGCTGTCGGCATGCGGCTCAACAAGCCGCCAATTTATTAGCCCATTTGGCCGATGAAGAAGATATGGAATCGGAAACACGCGCGCTGTGCGAACGGGCCAGTGAACGCTTGCGCAGCCCGCTGCGCGAGCAGCAGACCCGTTAAAGCCAGCGATGACGCAGCCCTAGCGAGGTACGACTTTAAGCTAGCGGCAGAGGCGTGCAGCAGAGCCGACGTCACGACTCGCCACACGATCCAGCAAAAAGCCTCGCCAATGCGAGGCTTTTTGGGCATCGCCCACCTGCCAGTCTAAAACTTAGGCCGCTTCATTGGCCAGCTGACCTGCTGCCTCAGCAGACTGTTCCGCCGCCATGCATGCCGCAGCGGTAAATAGCACGTCGGTCGAGCTATTGAGCGCAGTTTCGGCTGAATCTTGTACCACGCCGATGATGAAGCCGACCGCCACCACTTGCATCGCCAAATCCGCATTCATGCCAAACAAGCTGCACGCCAATGGAATCAGCAACAATGAGCCGCCCGCGACACCCGAAGCGCCGCACGCGCCAATCGCCGAGATCACGCTGAGCAACAGCGCTGTCGGTAGATCAACGGGAATACCCAAGGTATGTACCGCCGCCAATGTGAGCACCGTAATAGTAATCGCCGCGCCTGCCATATTGATGGTCGCGCCCAGCGGAATCGACACCGAATACGTGTCTTCATCCAAGCCCAGTTTTTTGCACAAGGCCAAGTTCACCGGAATATTCGCCGCAGAACTGCGGGTAAAAAACGCCGTCAGCGCACTTTCACGCAAGCACAACAGCACCAGCGGGAATGGATTGCGGCGCGTCACCATAAATACGATCAATGGATTCACCACCAGCGCCATAAACAGCATCGCACCGACTAGCACCAACAGCAGATGCGAATAGCCGAGCAGCGATGAAATCCCCGTTGTCGCCACCGCCTCGGCCACCAAACCAAACACGCCAAACGGCGCAAAGCGAATCACGATCTGTACGACTTTGCTGACCGCCCCCGCCATATCATCGAGCACCTGCTTGGTATTGGCACTCGCGCGTTGCAAAGCCAAGCCCAGCGCCACGGCCCACGCCAGAATACCAATATAATTACCGCTCGCCAGCGCTTTGACAGGGTTTTCAAAAACCTGGAACAGCAGCGTGCGTAGCACTTCGGTAATCCCGCCCGGTGGCGTGGTGCCACTGGCTGGCGCGACCAAGGTCAACGTGGACGGAAACATAAAGCTCGCCAATACGCCAATCAGCGCGGCGCTAAAAGTGCCGAGCAAATACAAAAACACCACCCCACTCATCTGCGTTTGCGCGCCCTGCTTTTTACTCGCAATCGCATGCATCACCAGCAGGAATACCAAAATCGGTGCGACGGCTTTTAGGCCACTGACAAAAATCGCCCCTAACAGCGCCGCTTGCTGGCCCGCCGCTGGAAAAAAGAAAGCCAGCGCAATGCCGGCCATCATCCCAAACACAATCTGCAGCACAATATTGCCCTGCAGTAGCTTATTCATCATCATCTTGAACATCCGTCCAACTCCTTATACTGCTTTGTTTTAACACGCCAAATCGCGCAGGCGCGTAGGGATGGGCGTATCAGACCATGCGAGAGAGATTGTAAGAATTAGGGCTTGCACCAATGAAGGGGATTAATTTGCGCCAGCGCAAAGAGGGCGAGCGCATACTTTCAAGCGGAGTAACTCTGACGCCAATGTAAAACATCCTTCCGCGCGGGCCACCTTATGCAGATTGACTCGCACGCTCGCTGTTTCATCGCTTTATCAACACTCAACGTAAGTCATCCACGCGCAGCTTTTGCTCTAGCACCCACTTCTCGTCGGGCTATGTTGAGACTAATACCGTGGGTACTACGCGGGAAATCATTCGCCAATTCAGGAATTAAAACCAATGTATTGCCATGCAGATCATTAAATTCAAAGGCTACAGCTCGATACTTGATTATATTTGGCGATGTTCAGATTTGGTGTTGATGGTTTTATGTGCCTGCGGCACGCTGTTTGGGTGTCGCAATCCGCGACGAGGACTTACTTTTCTTGCTTCGCCAAGAAAAGATAAGCAAAAGAAGGCGACCCGAGGCGAAGTCGGCTCCGCCGTTCCCTCTCTCGTCGCGAGCCTAGGGTCTCGCTCCTCACTCGGCCTTCGCTTTAACGGGGTGCTTAAGCCCCAGCTCAACGATCACAGCTACGCATCAACACGTAATCTGAACATTGCCTTGTATTTTCATTGTGTAACGTCGTTAAAACTGCAGCCTCTGCGCAATCATGCGTCCATTTACATTGATTTCAGTCGGCCGCGAAAATGGCGGTAAACCGCATCTTTATTAAAGCCATCGACATTTTGGCTGGAGAAGATTTTCGGTGTCACGCCTTGCGCCAAGGCGATTTTTTGCGATTCGACCACCAAAGTATTGATCAGCACACAACCAGCAATCGTCGAGAACGCGCCCGTCACTTGCTGATTCACTTCGCACAAGCCATCACCGGGCGGCACGCAGTTGTCGAGGAG
>CAUPHX010000115.1:0-9198 GCA_963511125.1 uncultured Deefgea sp.
CAAAGCAGGTACCGTCAAGTATGCATTATTGTGCCGTGCATCGGCTTAATTAGATACTTTTTCTAACCCTACTCTCAGTAAGGTTGTGACTTACGCTCGAAAGTGGGAAAATCCCCAACATATTGAAATACCCGACTATTTTACTAAGGAATTGTCAACCATGGCACTGCTTATTACCGACGAATGCATTAACTGCGATGTTTGCGAACCTGAATGCCCAAATAGCGCGATTTCGCAAGGCGAAGAAATCTACGTCATCGATCCCAACCTCTGTACTGAATGCGTTGGCCATTATGATGAACCACAATGCCAACAAGTTTGCCCAGTCGACTGTATCCCACTGGATCCAGAGCACAATGAAAGCAAAGAAGAACTACAAGCTAAATACCTGATTATTTCTGGCCAAGCTTAATTTTCTTAGCAAGTGATTGACCAGCGGGCATTTGCCCGCTTTTTTATTTGCTATACCATCAGCACTTATCAATATACTGATTGATAAACACCCAAAATTCATGACTGCATTTAGGGTCTGTTGACGTTTGGTGTGCGGATCGCGTTTGTGCTGATTTTGGCCTGAATCAAGGCGAAAGGCGCGTGGCATAGTAATTCTATGCAAGCGGTTTTCAACGCAGAGTCAGGCCAAAAGCAGCCAAACCCGAAGGGCTGGGCGCGACCGAAAACCAAACGTCAACAGCCCCTAGGTCGCTGGAGACTCATATGGGTACATACGATTTACGCGCCGAAATTGAAGAAACCCTCAAAATTGCGCGTAGTTTTATACATACCGATCCAAACGAAGCACTGCGTCTCGCTCGTTTTGTGATGGATCGTGCCGCAACGATTGAAGACCGCGAAGCACAAGCACTCGCAGCGCTCGTCATCGCCCTGGCATTTCGCGCCACGCCCAGCGCCGAAGAAGACCAACGCGAAACAGCGGCCGCAACGGCAACCTCATTGGCTCTGCAAAGCGGGCTAGACGACGAGTGGATCGACGCCATTGACTGCCACGCCGACGTCACTTATGACAGCGGCAATTACAACGAAGCCATGGATTTATGGCTACAGCTACTCGAAGTAGGACTTGAGCGACGTTGGCCCAAAGCGATCGCCCGCGCCTACATCGGCATCGGTAAACTTTTCTTTATTTATGAAGACCCACAAAGCAGCCTAGACACGCACCTCAAAGTCACACCACTATTAACTCATATCCCCGACAAAAATATTCATGTTTGCCATTATCTGAATGTCGCAGCAGCGCAGCTTCATTTACAAAATAACTTAGCATCTAGCCAAGCTTTGGATTTGGCCGAAAGTGCTTTGCACGAACTGGCATTTTGCGAATATGAACCGGAAATCTATTACTACCGCGCCCATTTACTGCGAAATATCGACCAAAAAGAAGCCGCCAAGCAACAACTTGAACGCGCCTTGGCACTCAGTGCACGCAGCAGTAATTACTGGGGCAAGGTTGTGAATATGATTGCAATCGGCGAATTACATTTAGAACAAAACGAAACCCACTCCAGCCATTACTTTATGCAACAAGCGTTGGATGCCGCAGCCAGTATTCCAGCCAAGTACTTATTAATGCTCGCTCATGCAGGCCTAGCGCAAACGTACGCGGCAAAAGGACAAACTGATCTGGAGTTTACCCATTGGCAACAACATTTCCAGATTGCCGAAGAGATCAATACAGGAAAAGCCAATGAGCGTTTAGCAGAGTTCAAACGACACTCTTTACTGCAACGTATTCATGAACTCGAAGAAAGCATGAGCAACTAGGTATTTAAACATAGCCTTTATGGAACAAAGACTAGAAAGCAATACCCGCAAAAAAGCCCCGAAATCAAAGCGGGGCTTTTTACATTAATCCACGAACAGATTAATAGCGCATCAATAACGCATCAATAACGGTAGTGCGCTGGTTTTTATGGGACTTCTTTTGGTACATTGATGTAAGCTGCTTGCTCATCGGTCAAGACAGTCAATTTCGCGCCGATTTTTTTCAAATGCAAACGAGCGACCATTTCGTCCAAATGTTTTGGCAACACGTACACGCCAACTGGATATTGCTCCAATTTGGTGAACAACTCGATTTGCGCCAAAACTTGGTTGGCAAACGAGTTTGACATCACGAATGATGGATGACCCGTACCGCAACCCAAGTTCACCAAGCGGCCTTCGGCCAACAAGATGATGCGTTTGCCATCAGGGAATACGATGTGATCCACTTGTGGCTTGATATTGTCCCATTCGTACTGACGCAAGCTCGATACTTGGATTTCAGAATCAAAGTGACCGATATTGCACACAATCGCGTTATTGCGCATACGAACTAAGTGTTCATGGGCAATCACGCTCACGTTGCCTGTCGTGGTTACGAAGATGTCGACTTGATCAGCCACATCATCCAAAGTCACTACGCGGTAACCTTCCATCGCCGCTTGCAGTGCGCAAATCGGATCGATTTCGGTAATCATCACCGTCGCGCCAAGGCCACGCAATGATTGTGCAGAACCTTTACCCACGTCGCCGTAACCCAAGACCAGCGCCACTTTACCCGCGACCATCACATCCGTTGCACGTTTGATCGAGTCAACCAAAGACTCGCGGCAGCCGTACAGATTATCGAATTTCGATTTCGTTACTGAATCGTTAACGTTAATCGCTGGGAAGGCCAATTTACCTTGCTCAAACATTTGGTACAGACGATGCACACCGGTCGTGGTTTCTTCGGTCACGCCTTTGATGGCAGCCAAACGCACTGAATACCAAGTTGGATCTTTGGCGATTTGCGCTTTAATGGCTGCGTAAAGTACGGTTTCTTCTTCGTTGGTTGGATTTGCCACAACGCTCAAATCACTTTCTGCGCGCGTACCCAAATGCAGCAACAACGTCGCGTCGCCGCCGTCATCCAAAATCATATTCGCGTATTGGGGTGCACCGTTGGCATCCACGCCAAATTCGAAAATTTGATGCGTGAATTGCCAATATTCTTCGAGCGACTCACCTTTAAAGGCAAATACTGGCGTACCGGCAGCAGCAATGGCTGCAGCTGCGTGATCTTGTGTTGAGAAAATATTGCACGAAGCCCAACGTACGCTGGCGCCCAAAGCTTGCAAAGCTTCGATCAAAACACCGGTCTGGATGGTCATGTGGATTGAACCGGCAATGCGGGCGCCTTTGAGTGGCTGCGCTGCGGCGTATTCGTCACGCACGGTCATGAGACCTGGCATTTCGGTTTCGGCGATGTTCAGCTCTTTGCGGCCCCAGGCTGCAAGGCTCATATCGGCTACGTGATAGTCTTTGAATTCGGCCACGATAATACTCCATGTGGCCGGGTCGATGCTCACCGTCATCGAACCCGGCAGGGTTTGAACGATTGGTGAGCGCCGTTGGATTGGATAGTACCGAGCCTGACTCGCATGATCTGGGTAAGATACGCGGCTGCAGCGCCCCTCGGTGACGGGATTCTAGCGTAAAAACGACAGGCAGGCAGCAGATTAAACTGCAAATCTGCCGACCAGCGGGTCGGTTTAACTTAAGCAGCTGGCAACGCTGTACCACCACTGGCGGCTTGAGCAATGTCTGCCGTCGCTTCTGCATCCTCCAAGACGGGCCGCATCACGATCAGCAAGTCACTCCTTTTCGCCTCTTCAATCAAGGTATCCGGCGCTAGATCTTGCTGAATAAAGCCTGCAGAAAAATACACTGACAATGTATTTTCAGAGACCAAAGCCCAACACGACTCACGACCAATCCAGCGCCCGAGTTGCTGCAATAAAAGCTGCAACACATCCGCATCGCGCGCGATCACGCTATCGAGCCGAATCAAGCTCCGCGCCATCACCACGCGCAATCCGCCACACCATTCCCCATCGTCTTCCGCGAGTAACACCATATCGGCCTGCGTGGGCGCAACTTGGCCAGCCGCGATGAACCAATCACTCAGTTTGCGGTATTCGGCAGGGGAAGCCAGTCTTGTTAAAATCGCCATTTTGAAACTCCTACAAAGTAAAAGGTGGACCTCAGTCCACCTTTTTATCACTTCAGGCCAGCCGCTGCTTTGAGCTGTTCGACCTTATCGGTTCGTTCCCACGTAAAATCAGGCTCTTCACGACCAAAATGACCGTACGCAGCAGTACGACTATAGATTGGGCGCAGCAAATCGAGCATTTTGATAATGCCTTTCGGGCGTAAATCAAAGTGCTCTTTAATGATGTCAACGATCTGATCGTTTGGAATCACACCGGTATCCCACGTATCAACCATGATCGACACTGGTTGTGCCACGCCAATCGCGTATGACACTTGCACCAAGCATTGCTTGGCAATACCCGCTGCAACGATGTTTTTCGCTACATAACGCATTGCATATGCAGCCGAACGATCTACTTTCGACGGATCTTTACCTGAGAAAGCACCGCCGCCGTGTGGCGCAGCACCGCCATAGGTATCAACGATAATTTTACGACCCGTCAAACCACAATCACCCATCGGGCCACCGATCACAAAACGACCGGTTGGATTCACGAGGAATTTCGTATTTTCAGTAATCCACTCGCTCGGTAATACTGGCTTAATGATTTGCTCAATCACCGCTTCTGACAATTGCACGTGCGATACGTCAGGATGATGTTGAGTCGACAACACCACGGTATCGACTTCTTTGACTTTGCCAGTCGCGCCGTCATAACGCAGCGTCACTTGTGATTTTGCGTCTGGACGCAACCACGGCAAGCGGCCATCTTTACGCAATTCAGCTTGACGCTGCATCAAGCGATGTGAGTAATAAATCGGAGCAGGCATCAATTGCGGCGTTTCATCGCAAGCGTAGCCAAACATCAAACCTTGGTCGCCAGCGCCCATGTCCAAATCAATGCCTTCGCCTTCATTCACGCCTTGGGCGATATCGGGCGACTGTTTGTCGTAAGCGACTAAAACCGCACACGTTTTGTAATCAAACCCAATGTCAGAATGATCGTAACCAATCCGTTTAATCGTGTCGCGGGCGACTTGGATGTAATCGATATTGGCGTGCGTGGTGATTTCACCGGCTAAGACCACCAAACCGGTATTCACCAAAGTCTCAGCGGCAACGCGGGCGTGTTTATCTTGGGTGAAAATGGCATCCAAAATCGCATCCGAGATTTGATCGGCAACTTTATCGGGATGGCCTTCGGAAACGGATTCAGAAGTAAATAGAAAATCTTTTTTCATTGGGAGGATTACCTTCGGTTACATGACCACGGCGGGCCAATCGCAGCTACAATCTAGGTCTTCAATTGACGAACATCCAATATGCTACTGACGTTCTGCAAATTACTGGCCAAATTGCCACTGCCCTTGTTGCAAGCACTCGGTTGGCTGGCGGGCTGGCTGGTCTGGTGGGGCAGTGCCCGCCATCGCCGTATCCTGCGCACCAACCTCAAACAAAGTGCAATTGCGAAAAACGATCTCGATTATACCCGATTACTTCGCTCAAGTATTCCCGCACACGGCGTGGCTGCATTAGAGTTTTTTGTGCACTGGATGAGACCCATTCCAGAGCTGGTGAATATGGTCAAAGAAAAACCCGGTTGGGAGCACGTCGAAGCCGCGCTCGCGACTGAACGACCGATTATTTTCATGTCACCGCATTTGGGCGCACTAGAAATGGTCGGGGTATGTATTGCTGGGCTAATCCCAAAAAAGCTTGCACCGCTATACCGCCCACCAAAACAATCCTATCTTGAACCACTGATGATTTACTCTCGCTCACGCAGCGGCGCAGAACCTGCACCTGCCAATGCATCAGGTGTTCGAGTTTTGCTCAAAACACTAAAACAAGGCGGCGTAGCGTATTTATTGCCCGACCAAGTTCCGGGCGGCGGTGAAGGTGTGTGGGTGCCATTTTTTGGCAAAACCGCCTACACGATGACACTACTTTCGAAGATGGTGAAGTCGAGCAATGCCATTATTTTGCCGTGCTATGTAGAGCGCCTTGGCATCGGCAAAGGCTATCGTTTTCATGTGCAGCCGTTTGCCGGCGAATTGAACGGCGATGTTGAGCACGATGCGACCATTCTGAATCAAAACCTCGAAAACTTAATCCGGCAAATTCCAGAACAATATTTCTGGAGCTACAGCCGCTATAAACACCCTGCTGGCGCACCATTGCCACCCGAACCGACGGATTCGTAGCATGAAACTGAAGCTTGTCTCTGCACTCATGTGGCTACTGCATTTACTGCCATTTCGGCTCATGCAGTGGATTTCAATTCCGCTGGGTTCTGCGCTGTTTTTTTCCATCAGCCGCCGCCGAAAAGTCGGGCTAACTAATTTACGCCTATGCTTTCCAGAATGGTCCGAAACACAATGTCGCCGCGTATTACGACAACACTTTATTGCGATGAGCAGCACTATACTCGCCTATAGTATATTGCTGCACGCCAATGAAAAAAAGCTTCGCAAGCTCATACATCTCGAAGGATTTGATAACTATCTCGCGGTAGAAGATCAACCGGTCATTATGCTGGTGCCGCATTTTTTGGGCTTAGATTTTGGTGGCATGGGATTTATTATGGATCGGCCTTGCGCGGGAATGTATGCCGAGCAGCGCGGTGTATTTCATGAAATCAGCCTTAAAATTCGCTCCCGCTTTACCGCCCCACTACTGGTGAAACGCACCGAAGGGATTCGGCCACTCATCAAAGCACTCAAGTCAAAAATGCCGATTTACTACTTGCCCGATCAAGATATGGGGCCACAACAATCGATATTTGCACCCTTCTTTGGGATTCCCACCGCAACGCTACCCATGCTGGGAAAAATCGCGGCAATGACAGACGCCAAAGTCGTCCCCGTCATCACGACCGTCGCCAAGGGTCATCTCGTTTCGCGCTATTACCCCGCGTGGGAGAATTTTCCGAGTGGCGATATGCTGGCCGATACGAGCAGAATGAATCAATTCATCGAAGACATCGCCCGTGAACATCCGAGCCAGTATTATTGGCTACATCGACGATTTAAGACCCGACCCGAAGGCGAAGCAAGCGTTTATGAATGAGTAATTGGAGATTAGAAACAACGCAGTTGCCCCAAGCAAGGTTTAGTTAAGACAGTTAAAATAATACGTCGAGTTACATTAACAAAAGACAGCAATCGGCCAAGAGCAGACTCTGAGGCGCAACAATTGGTAAGCTGATAAAGCGGTCAAGTTAATGTGTCTTTATCGTATTCTGGAGTGGTGTTTTGAGTGCTTTTTTATAGTGTTTGTTGTTTTTTTATTTTTCTTTTTAATGGGTTGTTTTTTCCTATTCCAGCTTAAAAAAGAGAAGTTATTTGACGTAATGGATAATGAAAGGAGAGAGTTTTATTGGTATTTTATATTTTCTATTGCTCTCATTTTTTTGATGGTTGATTCTTTCGACTCGAAGGTTAAAGACAATTTTGGCGATGCAATTTTTTTAGTTGTCTGTCTGTCAGCCATAGGAATTTCGAGATGTCGTTCCCTGCTGAAAAAAATAAATGGCGAAATAGTTAAATAAGTTCAACTTCGCAGTTCAGAATTCCCAAAATTTTTGGTTTATACAAGTTACTGAGTGGGCCGCTTTGGGTCGAAACCTGCCTTTACACGTTTTGACATACCATCAGCCAATAAAAAATCCCGCGTTAAAAGCGGGATTTTTTATGACTTGTTACACCAACAATTAGGCTAATTGACCATGGCAGTGTTTGTATTTCTTGCCTGAGCCACACGGGCAAGGATCGTTGCGACCGACGCCAGAGAATTGTACTTTCACGCCGCTGTTATCCTGCATCGCCGCCATCAATGCTTCGCGGATTTTTTCTTCATCACCACTAGCCAAGATTTCTTCTAAATCAGTGTGTGAGAATTGCATCGCTGATTCAGGCACTTCGTGTTGCTGCACTTCTGGCAAATCTTCTGGGCCGCGAATTTGCACGGTCATAATGATTTTCAACACATTGTGCTTGATGTTGTCGAGCAAGCTCGAGAACAATTCAAATGCTTCACGTTTGTATTCTTGCTTCGGATTTTTCTGCGCATAACCACGCAAATGAATCCCTTGACGTAGATGATCCAGCGCCGACAAATGATCACGCCAATGTTGGTCAACGTGTTGCAGCAAGACTGAGCGTTCAAAATTACGGAAATTGCTCTCGCCGGCTTGCTCAACTTTGGTGTCGTAGGCCGTTTTCGCCGCTGCTAATATACGCGCTTTCATGTCTTCAATGGTGAGGGTGGTTTCGTTTTTCACCATATCAGCAATGCTAATGTTGATTTGCATTTCGGCCAACTCAGCCTCAAGGCCTTCCGCATTCCAAAGCTCTTCCATCGAGTTCGGTGGAATGTATTGGTCAACCAAATCACTCATCGAACCATCGCGCATCGCATTGATGGTGGCAGAAACTTCTTCGCTTTCCAAAATTTCATTGCGTTGGCCATAAATGGCTTTACGCTGCTCGTTGGATACATCATCGTATTCCAACAATTGTTTACGCATATCAAAGTTGCGGCCTTCCACTTTGCGCTGCGCCGATTCAATCGCACGCGATACCATACCGGCTTCGATAGGCTCGCCTTCTGGCATTTTGAGCTTATCCATCACGTAGGCAACACGGTCACCGGCAAAAATACGCAAGAGCGTGTCTTCGAGCGACAAGTAGAAACGGCTAGAGCCTGGATCACCCTGACGACCAGAGCGACCACGTAATTGATTGTCGATACGACGCGAATCATGGCGCTCAGTGCCAATGATATGCAAACCACCCGCCGCCAAAACAGCGTCGTGTTTGATTTTCCATTCCGCTTTTAATTGACCAATTTGGACTGCACGAGCGGCATCATCCAAGCTTTCATCGTG
This sequence comes from uncultured Deefgea sp., assembly GCA_963511125.1. Taxonomy (GTDB): domain Bacteria; phylum Pseudomonadota; class Gammaproteobacteria; order Burkholderiales; family Chitinibacteraceae; genus Deefgea. The sequence continues at coordinate 8,868 of CAUPHX010000115.1, forward strand.
TTCGATTTCTTTGGTTTCGCGCTCAATACTACCGCCAAGCACAATGTCAGTACCACGACCGGCCATATTCGTCGCAATCGTCACTTGGCCAAGCGCACCCGCTTGCGCCACGATTTGCGCTTCTTTCGCATGATGTTTTGCATTCAACACATTGTGCGGAATACCGTCGGCGGTCAAAATACCCGATAGCAATTCAGACTGCTCAATCGAAGTCGTACCAACTAGAGTCGGCTGACCGCGCTCAACACAATCCTTGATATCGGTAATGATCGCTTTGTATTTTTCATTCGCGGTTTTGAATACCTGATCTTGGCGATCTTCGCGCAACATG
>CAUPHX010000116.1:0-9173 GCA_963511125.1 uncultured Deefgea sp.
ACCAATTCAAACCCGAAGTATTTGGCTCGAGTCATTACTACATCTAGCGTTTGTGGCAATACCTGTGCATCAACGAAAAACTTTTCCGTTTTTGCTTTAGAAATCCGGCGCGCCATCGCCATCGCTTCGGCGGCAGCCGTCGCTTCATCGAGCAGTGAGGCATTGGCCAAATCAAGGCCAGTCAGATCAATGACCATTTGCTGGTAATTGAGCAAAGCTTGCAGACGACCTTGGGCGATTTCAGCTTGATACGGCGTATAAGCGGTGTACCAGCCTGGATTTTCTAAAACATTACGCAAAATCACGCCCGGCGTGATGTTGGGGTAATAACCCAAGCCGATAAAACTGTGTTTAACGATATTTTTATCGGCAATTTGACGCAATTGCGCTAACGCCTCTACTTCAGATACGGCATCGGGCAACGGCAATTTTTGCTTAAAACGAATATTGTCGGGAATGGTTTGGGCAACCAAATCTTCGAGTGAGGTTGCGCCGATTTCGGCCAGCATCACCGCTTGGTCAGCCGCATTGGGGCCGATGTGACGCGCAATAAATTCGTCGTGGTTAAACAGGGTATTGAGTGACATAAAAAATCCAATCGTGGTCGGCAACAGCCTAAACGGGATAAGGGCGGTCTATCCGCCCCTATCGATACGATGCTGCAATCTGGCGCTATTAAGCGCCGATTTCTTTCGCGTATTGTTCTGCGGTCATCAGACCATCCAATACCGATGCATCAGCAGGTTTCACACGGAAGAACCAAGCCGCGCCGTACGGATCAGAATTAGCCAACTCAGGTGCACTGGTTAATTCATCGTTAACCGCAACGACTTCGCCAGCGATTGGCGCGTACACATCCGACGCGGCTTTCACTGACTCAACCACGCCCGCCGTCGCATCGGCGGCCAATTCGTCACCCACTTGCGGTAATTCAACGAATACGATGTCGCCCAACAATTCTTGCGCGTGGTCGGTAATGCCGATCGTGACCGTACCGTCGCTTTCCAAACGCAACCATTCGTGGCTGCCAACGTATTTAAGTTCTGCTGGAATATTGCTCATGATTTTGATTCCTGTGAGGAGTAAGGGGTTAGGTGTGAGGTACAAATTCTCATCACCCATCAATATATAAAATTAAAGCGAGCTATCAAGAGCAACAGCATCAAGGTTTTACGCCTAACACCTCACTCCTCACACCTCACATAAATACTTTCTTTCCGTTACGTACGAACGGCATTTTAACAATACGCACATCCGTCAGCGTACCGCGTAGATCCACTTGCACGGTATCGCTCTCGGCATTGGTCGCCGCTGGCACGCGCGCAATCGCCACCGAATGTTTTAGCGTTGGCGAAAATGTACCGCTGGTGATAATGCCTTTGCCGACGCCAGCGACTTCAACGATTTGGCCTTCGCGCAAAACACCGCGACCTTCCAACACCAAACCGACTTGTTTCATGACTACGCCCGCAGCGCGCTGTGCTTCAAGTGCTTTACGGCCGATGAAATCACGATCAGCCGGTTCCCAAGCAATCGTCCAGCCCATGCCGGCTTCGAGCGGCGAGATGGTTTCGTCCATATCGTGACCGTAGAGATTCATCCCAGCTTCTAGGCGCAGCGTATCTCTAGCGCCCAAGCCGATTGGCGCTACGCCAACACTCACCAATGCCTTCCAAAACATAGCGGCTTCGTCAGCAGGCAACATTATTTCTAGGCCGTCTTCACCGGTGTAACCGGTGCGAGCGATAAACCAGCCGTCTTCTTCCGCGCCAAATGGGAAACCTTGGAATACCTTAAGCGCTTTCACGGTAGCTTCCCACTCTTCGTGCAGCACTTTGCAGGCTTTTTCAATCGCATTCGGGCCTTGCACCGCAATCATCGCGAGTTCGCGACGGACATGGATTTGTACGTCTTGGCCTTTGGCTTGCTCCAGCATCCACGCGATGTCTTTGTCAGCGGTACCAGCGTTGACCACCACGCGGTAGCCGTAATGCGTCAGGTAAACGATCAAGTCGTCGATGACCGTGCCTTCGGGCGTCAACATGCCCGAATACAGCGCTTTACCTTCAAACGCCAAACGCTCAACGTCGTTGGCAATCAGGCCGCGTAAAAAGGATTTGGCATCGCTGCCTACGATGTCGAGCACGCACATGTGTGATACATCGAACATGCCCGCGTCGGCGCGAACGATTTCGTGTTCTTTAAGTTGTGAGCCGTAATGAATCGGCATAGCCCAGCCGGCAAAATCAACGATTTTGGCGTTAGCGGCAAGGTGACAGTCGTATAAAGGCGTGGTTTTTGGTGTTGTCATGGGGTTTCTCAAGGTATAGCCCTCTAAGTCCGACGGCCTAAGGCACGGCGGGCAACACCCCTCTGTCCTGACACCTGAGATTTTCCGCTGCAATCCATCAACAGCGTTGAGCCCTTCGGTGGATGTCTCAAGATGAAACACCGCTCTCCAGAGTTTGTGAATTCAACAAGCATCGCGAAAAATACAACGCAATCTTTGTTTTATTCTTGCAAGCAGTCCCTGATACCTGAGCGATTTGCGGGTGCATTTGCGCCTTCGGTGGTGATTTAAATCAACAAAATGGTAAAAATCACACTCTCCTGCTGTACGAGCGGAATTTTAGGTGGAAGCACTAAGCTTGGCAAGTACGAACTCTCACAACATGCCAAGATTAAGCGCTGTTTTGTTGTGCAAACCATGATTCAAGATTGGGATTGATTTTCTGCCAGCAAATGCCGTGATAACTCGGCTTGCGCATTTCTAAAAAAACCAAAACACACGTCAATGCAGCACAAATTATTGCAACATCTCTTGCTGTTAGAAGCATATCGAACTTCAAAGACGCCAAAGCCAGCAATACAAAATTTGCAGCCCAAATCAGCTCAGGAAGTCGTGCCATTCTAAATACGTTACAAAACAAGAAAAAATGCAGCACAACAAAAGCAATTGCAAAACCTAATATGCTGTCCAGTGGGTAAACAAGCCAGACCAAGCCACCAGCAACAATAAGAACAAAAAAATCCCGCAATGAGAATCGAAACCCAGGCTGAAAATTCATAGTCGATTTGCCTCCCACATTAATTACATCGCAAATTGATGCAGGCCATACAAAACCAAGCCTATCAATCCGCCGACCAGCGTGCCATTCAGCCGCACAAATTGCAGATCAACGCCGACGTTAACTTCCAATCGCTCGACCATCACGTCGTCGTCCCATGCTTTGAGTTGTTCGGCAATAAATTGGCCGATTTGATGACGATATTTTTTGACCAATTGCCCCGCAGCAATGCGCGCATGGCGATTCAGCCAATCGGCCAGTACCGTATCACTAGCAAAGCGCTGGCCTAAGTGCTGCAGACTGTGCGCCAATTTGCTGCGCAGTACCGAATCGTGCGTTGCCAAGTCGTCGCCCAACCAAGCAATTACTCGCGCCCACATACCATCAATGGCATTGAGCAAGGTCGGCTGGGCAAGTAAATGCGCTTGAGTGGTTTTAAGTTGCTGTTGCAGCGCCTCGTCATGAATCAACCGTTGCTGCAATTCGGCCAAAGCCTGATCGAAATGCGCGCGCAGTGGATGATCAGTGGATTCGCGCATTTGCTGCACTTCGCGCCCTGCCGCGTGGACTAATTTTCGCGCCATATAGCGGCCACCCGCCTCATCAAGCGAAATCCAGCGCAGATAATCAAATTCAGCGGCGATAATATTGGCGATATGTTGCTGTAATGCCGGTTTTTGTAGCTCACTATCCAAATGCGAAAGCACGGCATCCAGTAGCGCCTGATGCTGGCCACTTTGTCGAATCACCGCCAAGATTTCACCCGCCGGTTTCACCAAATCAATTTGACTCAATTGCTGGCGCATCAATTCGCGCAAGCGGTGTGCCATCGCTGGCTCACTCAGGCTTTGCAGTACAAAATCGAGCAGCCGTGCGACTTGATCCGATGCCGCTTTGGCGTTGTCGAGTTGCTGCAGCCAGACGGCTAAGCGCAGCGCAGGATTGAATTCGCGCACTTTGTTCATGATGCGCTCGGACGATAAAAAATGACTCTCAATAAACTCACCCAAGCTATCGGCGATTCGGTGTTTATTTTTGGGGATGATGGCGGTATGAGGAATGGGCAGATTCAGCGGGTGGCGAAATAGCGCGGTGACGGCAAACCAATCGGCTAAGCCACCGACCAAAGCCGCCTCGGCAAACGCCACCACATAGCCCACAGACGGGAATTGGCGGCGATAGTAACCGGCCACCAGCATAATAATCAGCATCAGCACCAACAGCGCCGTGGCGCGGCGTTTGTGGCTGTTTAGTCGTTGTAGCTTGAGATCGTACGGGCGAATGACGGATGGTTTGCTTGACATTGAAGACCTCAATACCAGAATGCAGAGGGTAAGTATTTGCCGCTAGCCATTCAACAACAATGGCTAGCTTGAAATACCCAGATTAATCTAATTTTTGTACTTTAACCGGTTTGCCTTTCAGTTTGCCTTTGTCATTGCCAAGGCGTTTTAAAACTTGGGCTGCGTATTGCAATTCAACCGCCACATAAGTTCTAAACTCAAACAAATCAATTTTACCAATTGCTTCATTCGGAATCCCACCGTCACCCGTTAAGGCGCCCACCACATCGCCCGGACGCACTTTTTGTTTGCGACCCGCGTCAAAGCACAAGGTCGCCATTTTGGCTGGCAAGGCAAACGCACCATTCACACGCAGTTCGGTTTCTTTGCCTTCAGGAATCGGCAACTCAAGATACTCTTCAATCGTGCGCTGACGCTTTACTTGCGACGGCGAAACCAAACTAAATGCCAAACCTTTTTTACCCGCTCGCCCAGTGCGGCCAATACGGTGCACATAGATTTCTGGGTCATACGGCAATTCGTAATTCACTACCGCAGCCAAATCTTTAATATCCAAACCACGCGCAGCCATATCGGTCGCAACCAAAATCGGGCAACTGCCATTGGCGAACTTCACCAAGGTCAAATCGCGGTCGCGTTGCTCTAGCTCACCGTGCAATTCAATCGCATCAAAACCATCGTTTTGTAGGCTGCGCGCCAAATCCATACAATCTTGGCGAGTATTACAAAACACCACACTAGAGGCTGGCTGATGATGCGCAAATAAACGTTTTAGTAGATCTGGTTTTGCACCATTGTCGGCAACTAAGTAGAGTTGCTGCTCGATATAAACTTGATCGTGCAAAGACTCGACCGTCACTTCGGTAGGCGAGCGTTGAATTGACGCAGAAAGTTTACGAATTCCTTCTGGATACGTTGCTGAAAACAGCATCGTTTGACGCCATTTTGGCAAGAAATCGATGACGTCTTGAACTTCGCCACCAAAACCCATATCGAGCATACGGTCAGCTTCGTCGAGCACCAAGGTGCTGACTTGTTTCACAATCAGCGTATTTTTGTGTAAATGATCCTGAATTCGACCCGGCGTACCGACGACCACATGCGCGCCATGCGCAAGCGATGCGGCTTGCGGGGTGAGTGGTGTACCGCCGCATAAAGTCAGGATTTTTAAATTCGGTAAATGGCGGCCGAGTCGGCGCAGGTCTTTACTGACCTGATCGGCCAGTTCACGCGTTGGGCACAGCACCAAGGCTTGCACGCGGTGCAGATTAATGTTGAGTTTTTGCAGTAAGGGGATGCCAAACGCGGCAGTTTTTCCGCTACCGGTTTTGGCTTTGGCGATAATATCGCCGCCTTCGAGCAAAATCGGCAAGCTGGCGGCCTGAATCGGCGTCATCGCCTCAAAGCCCAAAGATTCCAAATTCTCCAGCATCTCGGCCGGTAAATTTAAAGCAGAAAACGGCGTATTAGTCATAGCAAACCCAAATAAATAGAAAGCGAGCCAATTTTAGAAAAGGCATAGCAGAACGATTAAGCAAAGCCGCTTAAATCAATTCATTGCACTACAAGCATTCTAAGGGATTTACTAAGATTACTGCGATTTAGATTGGTAATGCAGAGGTGAAACTGAGATGAAGCAAGGCAAGAAGTCTGGTCGGGGCGGTGGGATTCGAACTCACGACCACCTGGTCCCAAACCAGGTGCGCTACCGGGCTGCGCTACGCCCCGAACAGAGACCGAATAGTATAGACCATCATCAAATTGGTCAAGCAAAAACAGTACAAAAAGGTGATAACTGGTTAGCAAAAACAATTAACGCATTGTTCTTAAATGACAAAAAATTCTCAATCCAGCCAGGTATTGGCGTATTTTGTAAGTTTTACCCAATTTGTGCCTTAGCAAAAATATTGAACCCTTAAATAAATCTGCACTGCAATCAATTTAAATCAGCGCGGCCGTTGAGCAACGCTTTCGCGAAGCAACTTGGACAAGCTACAATTAGCAAATTGCAAATACCCTACTCATGCCACTTTGGAGCCCTTATGCCTGTTAATCTTGCACCGATTGATCCCTCACTCTTATTTCCTGTAGCCGGAGTTGAAATCGGTATCGCTTCTGCTGGCATCAAAAAAGTAGGTCGCCGTGATACGACGATCTTTACGATAGCCGCGGGTTCACGCGTTGCGGGTGTATTTACGCTCAATCGTTTTTGCGCTGCGCCAGTGCGTCTATGTCAAACATATCTCCAGGAGTATTTGGCTACAGGCAATGAAATCCGTGCGCTTGTAATCAATACTGGCAATGCCAATGCAGGAACAGGTTTAGATGGCTTAGAACGTGCAGGGAAAATCTGCGCGGCAACTGCTGAGCAATTGGGCGTCAGCAGCCAGCAAGTACTCCCCTTTTCTACTGGCGTGATTTTAGAGCCACTGCCATTCGAAAAAATCATTAGCGCATTACCAGCCGCCAAGACAGATTTGTCACCCGCCAATTGGGCGCAAGCTGCGGAAGCGATCATGACCACCGACATCGCACCCAAAGCGACGAGCAAGCAAATCAGCATCGCGGGCAAGACGATTACCGTCACTGGTATCGCCAAAGGCTCGGGCATGATCCATCCCAATATGGCGACAATGCTCGGCTTTGTAGCCACTGATGCGGCGATCAGCCAAGAATTGCTACAAACCATGCTCAAACGCGCAGCGGATTTGTCGTTTAATAGTATTACCGTCGATGGTGACACCAGCACCAACGATAGCTACATCGCGATCGCCACTGGACAAGCTGGCAACCCAGAAATTGTTGACGCAAATAGCGCAGACTATCTCGCACTACAAGCGGCCATCGAAGAAGTCTCTCACTTTCTCGCCCAAGCGATTGTGCGTGATGGCGAAGGCGCGACCAAATTCATGACAATCACAGTCGAAGGCGGCGCCAGTTACGATGAATGCAAAGCCGTTGGCTACGCGATTGGTCGCTCGCCGCTGGTTAAAACAGCGTTTTTTGCTTCTGACCCTAACCTAGGCCGCATCTTGGCCGCGATTGGTTATGCCGGTATTTTGGATTTGAACGTCGACAATATCGAAGTTAGGCTTGACGACGTATTAGTTGCCATCAACGGCGGTCGCAATCCTGAATACCAAGAAAGCCAAGGCCAAGCCGTGATGAATCAAGCAGAAATCTGCATCACCGTCAAACTCAATCGTGGCGAACAAAACGCCACCGTATGGACTTGCGACTTTTCATATGATTACGTCAAAATTAATGCAGACTATCGCAGCTAAACAGATTTTTTGAATTAAAAAATCAAAACCCGCAGTGACATTATCACAGCGGGTTTTTTATTTTCGAAATATGAGAAATAAGATCTATATTAGTTAAGTACACCACGACGCGGTTGTCTAAACTATGGAAATCGCCCCAATCACAGATCAGTTGCAAGCGGCTGTGACTCAGATTCACGAACAAACGCACAGCAGAAAAGCCGATGCGTACATCTTATGTGAAGAAACGATCAATCTTGCCCGCGAGCTGCACGATGACGCCGCCTTCATCGCGGTTGCCATTGATTATGCACTGGTGATCGATCAGCAAGGCTACCCCGAGCGCAGCATAAATATTTTATATGAGGCGCTACAGCTAGCACAAAGCTACCATTTATTTAAGGAAGAAGGCCAGCTTCTGATTGTAATAGGCCGCTCTGTCTATACCCGTGCCGAATACTCACTTGCCATACAAGCATGGGCGCATGCTCTTGAAGTCTCAGAACTAGCCAAAGACGCCAAAACATGGATTTGGGCGAAATTTGGTGTTGGACAAATCTACGACGCAATGGAAGATCATGCCACCGCGATTATCGTCTTAACCGAAGCAAAAAAACGCGCCGATAAATTGGGCGATAAGGAATTATTACTGCATGTTATTTTTAATTTAGGCGTCAATTTATACCGCGAACATCACTACGACCTTGCGCTGGAAAACTATCAGATTGCACAACAATATGCGATTGAACTTAAACATGATGATGAACTTGGCGAACTATTTTTTCGAATGGCTGAAGTTAATTTAGCAGAAGATCGTCTTGAATTAGCCTGGCAACAATTAGAACAAGCAGAATCGATTTGCACTAGAACACATCATATTTGGGCTTTAGCCAATATTCATCTGACACGTGCCGCTATTTACGAAAGAAAAATTCAATATTCCGCCGCAAACCAAGAAATACTCAAAGGCATCGATGATGCGGTTAAGTCAGGTGCTAAACACGTTTTAATGCGTATCTACTTTGCTCAATCTGAGCTAGCCGAAAAAGAAGGCAATGCGACAAATTGCTTAAACGCCTATAAAAAAGCCAGCCAAATTCAATCAGAAATATATCCTAGCGATAAAAAACAACACATTGCGGCACTTGAAGAAATAGCGGGGTTATCTGCCAGCCCAGGCAAGCTATTACTTGAACTTGCGAACGACCCACAACTCAGCCAATCAGACTTTAATGAATTAACTAAGTTTATTTTAGAGAAATCAATTGAAATCCTAAAAGTAGATCAAGTTAGTTACTGGAGCTGTAAAGAGAATATTTTCATTGAATTACACAGCCACGGAAAAAATACCCATCCCCGCAGCAATACAGCAATCAACATCAAAAGCCACCCTTACTTTGCTAAAAGCATCCTACATGGCGATATCATTATCGCCCACAATGTTAGACACCATCAGCTAACCTGGTCACTATATAACGATTTTTTTGCAAATAACAATGTTTGCTCGGCACTCATCATTCCCGTTAGAACTGGCGCGG
>CAUPHX010000117.1:0-9163 GCA_963511125.1 uncultured Deefgea sp.
ATTGGTTTCACGGTGGCTGGTCATTCTTATTTACCGCGCTGTATATCAATTACAAAATCAACCGCCTATACGAAGGGCAGGAAGATTTAGGGACTGCGAGTTAAATTAAATTGGCCAAAGGCTCAACGCCCTGTTGAGCCAGCCTTTTATCATTAACTAAAGCACCGGCCCCAGCATGGCGATGGTGTTATTCCAAAAGCGGCGGTGGATTGGCCATTGCGCGACCATTTCTGCGGTGACCTGCTGACTTTGCGCTAAATACTCACGTTGACGCTGGCGCATATCCAAGGTGAGCGCCGCATCAAAAAACAGAATATTATTTTCAAAGTTCAGCTCAAAACTACGCCGATCTAGATTGGCTGAACCAATCAGCGTCATTTCACCGTCAAGTGTTAGCGATTTGGTATGCAACACGCCACCAACGAACTCATAAATTTCGACGCCTGCCGCGAGCAAATCTGCGTAATAACTATGGCTGGCGGCTTCAACAATCCACGAATCATTGCGCTGCGTGAAAATCACCGTGGTACTGACGCCGCGCCTCGCTGCGGCACACAGCGCCGCTTGCATCGCCTCATCGGGCACGAAGTAGGGCGTAGTAATCACCAATTCACGGCGCGCGGCATACATCAGCGTGGTGAACATCACGGGCATGGCCGCATAGTGCTGGGTTGGCCCCGTTCCGATCACTTGGGCAACCAGCGTTTGCTCGGGGTGCGGGTTTTCAATTGCCTGCAAATACGTCGTAAGGTCTTCACCCGTTTGCGCCATCCAATCGCTTTTGAATAAAAAGTGGTTTTGCTGTGCAATCGGCCCCGTAAAGCGCATCACCGCATCGACCCACGGTGCAAATTTGGCTTTGACTAAAAATTCAGCATCAGCGCAATTTTGGCTGCCGCAGTACGTGATGTGGCGATCAATCACGACAATCTTTCGGTGATTGCGTAAATCAATTCGACCACTAAAAGGGCGCAATAGAGGATTACCAATCGGTAAAGCAACGGCGACTTGCACGCCCGCCGCGTGCATTTCTTGCCAATACTTGGAGGCAATCATGCCGCGTGAACCCAAGCCATCGGCCATGGCGCGGCAAGCGACACCGCGCGCGGCTGCGCGTTTGAGCGCGTCGACAACCTGCAAGCCGCTGTGATCGGTGAGCCAGATGTAAAAAATCAAATGAATATGCTCGGTCGCCGCATCCATATCGGCCACCATCGCCGCAACCATGCCATCGGCGGGCAAAAGCTGGCCCTGATTACCTGACACCGGCGCAAAATCATTAATGGATTGGCCAAACTGAAAGAGCTGATTAAATCGCTCTGGAATTTGTGCCGGCCAGATGGGCGTATTGTTTGTTTGCAGTGCTGATTTGGCCTGCATCAAACGCGCCACGCGGCGGCGGCCAATGCTGGTTTCACCGAGCAAAATATAGGTAATCACGCCAACACCGGGCAGCAGCGCAATCACGATAATCCACGCAAAGCGCGAAGCTGGCTCGCGCTGCGGTCGCAAAATCGCGCGTATGATAAAAATCAGCTGAATCAAAAGCAGAGCAATCGGCAGTAAAGAATACAAAGACATAAAACATCTTCCACAATAAAGAGGCAGGCGCAGCGAGCATACCACGACAAAATACCAAGGCAATTCGCAGTGTCACGCCCCCGTGCTAAACTGCCGCCGCACCGCATCATTTCAATCTTGCGCCGTGGATTGCGACCTAAATCCACTGTCACTCACCGCAGGGCCAAAAGCCATGACCGTACTCAGCCGAAAACCCCAAGAAAGCTTACAAGAAAGCCTGCAGCAAGTCACGCGCTTGCTGATGCGGCATAAGCTGGTTGAGGGCATGGTGCATAAGCAGGAAATGACCAAGCATGATCTGGTTGAAAAACTAGTTCATCGGCAAAACCTAGCCGAATTGCAAATGAAATTGGCCAATCTGCATCCAGCCGATATTGCCTATATTTTGGAAGCGTTACCGCAGGTCGATCGTTTGACCGTGTGGGGCTTGGTCGACGCGGATGATGATGGCGAGATTCTGCTCGAAGTGTCGGATGCGGTGCGCGAATCCTTGCTGGCTGATATGGCGCCGCACGAAATGGTGGCGGCGGCGGGGCAGCTCGATACTGACGAACTCGCCGACTTGGTACCCGATTTACCGTCAGAAGTGCAAAGCGCGGTGCTCGGCACGCTCGATGAAGAAGACCGCGCCGAAGTGCAATCGGCGATGTCGTACACCGACGATCAAGTCGGTGCGCTAATGGATTTCGAGATGGTTACCATTCGCGCCGACGTGAAGCTCGAAGTCGTCTTGCGTTATCTGCGCCGTTTTGATGAATTGCCCACGCATACCGACAAGCTCTTCGTCGTTGATGATGATGGTATTTTAAAAGGGGTATTGCCCCTTAACATACTATTAGTAAGTGACCCAGACCAATACGTCGAAGAAATGATGGCCGATGATGTGGTCGTTTTTCAGCCATTTGACGATGCAGGCGATGCGGCGCAAGCGTTTGAACGTTATGACTTGGTTTCCGCGCCCGTGGTCGATAGCAATCACAAAGTCATCGGCCGTGTGACAGTGGATCAAATGGTTGACGTGATCCGTGAAGAGTCCGAAGCCGAAGTGTTGTCGCTGGCCGGTTTGAAAGAAGAAGATCTGTTTTCTAGCGTCGGTAAAGCGGTCAAAAACCGCTGGCCGTGGCTGGCGATTAATATTTGTACCGCTTTTATCGCCAGCCGCGTGATTGGCGCATTTGAAGACACCATCGCGCATTTGGTGGCGCTGGCGGCGCTGATGCCGATTGTGTCGGGCATTGGCGGTAATACCGGCACGCAAACCACAACGCTGATTATTCGCGGCTTGGCGCTCGGACAAATTCAGCCTTCGCATACCCGCGTGCTGCTGCTCAAAGAGCTGGGCATCGCCGTCATTAACGGCACCATGTGGGGCGCGGTGCTCGGTGTGATGGCATGGGCCTTGTACGGCAAATGGGATCTGGGCTTGGTGATGATGGGCGCGATGATGCTCAATATGCTGGTTGCCGCCTTGGTCGGCCTGTTTGTGCCACTGACGATGCAAAAATTCGGCCGCGACCCGGCCTATGGCTCATCGGTGATGATTACCGCGCTGACCGATAGCTTGGGCTTCTTTATCTTCTTGGGTCTGGCGACTATCTTCTTGATGTAGCCAATGTATAGCTTGCTAGCCATTGATCAATAATGATTAGCAAGCCATACATAATGAATCACTCTTGCCGCCTGAAATACGCACCACTTATAAGTCTTCAATGTCGACTTCGCCTACGCAGATCGCTGGCGTAGGCTATGCTGCACTGTCATCGTTTAGAAGCGCTGCAGGAGTTTTCGCATGAATTTCACCGCCGCTGCATTTGCTGATTTACGCATATCGAGCGCGGCTGCGCTGACTGATTTTAGCGATAGCTTGGTTGATAGCATTGCCGATATTGAAATCTTAGTGGGGCGAATCAATAAGCAGCAACAGGATGTGGTGCAGCTACAGGCGCTTTATCGTGGCCTCAACAAAATCAAACTAAACGCTGCGGCGTATCAACTCATCAGCATCAGCAATTTTCTCCAACCCCTCGAAGATTTACTGGCCGACATGCGCACCCGCAAGGTGGCGTACTTCCCACTCTTTGGCGAGTTATTGCTGCTGTGCTTAGATCGCTTGCAAGTCATTGCCGAAACTTTATTACAAGGCACCAGCATTGATAGCCTGCAATTGAAGGAAATCGAACAGGCGCTCAATGAATTAGCCAACAGTCCTGCCGAGCAAGTTTTGCTGCACACCATCAATCTGGTCGAGATGATTAGCGGCCACAAAGTCGACAATCAATTGGTCGAAGAAATCATTGTCGATTTAGACGATTACTTGCAAGAATTACACCTGCAAACGCCTGCCCCTATCTTGCCTGTCCCCGCAGCGGGAGTGACTGAGACGCCAGATGATTTGGCTTTTTTCCGGCAATTAGCGGAGTCATTAGAGTTACGCAACGCATTTTGGCTTGGTCGCACCGAAAGAAATCTAACCCTCGCTCGTCAAACCAATCAGCAAGCTGGCAACCCGCTAGACGCGCAGCAGCTCGACGCCGCCGTATTGATGCACGATGTCGGCATGGCATTTTTACCTGATCCGCTCTGGACGAAATTGGGCAAATTTACCGATACCGATTCGAGTACCGTTCAAGCGCATGTTCAATTGGGCGAGCAACTTTTCGCACGAATGAGCGGCTGGGAAGCCGCAGTAGAAATGACGGCGCAGCATCATGAACGTATGGATGGCAGCGGCTACCCGCGAGGTTTAAGCGGCGACGCCATTTGCTCTGGCGCGAGATTGCTGGCGATTTTAGATGCCTTTGAGGCCATGACCCACGAGCGTGGCGACCGCGATTTGCGCCGCTCAACGTTGCGCGCCGTCACCGAGCTCAATGCCTGCGAAAATCAGTTCGACCGCGAATGGATGCAACATTTCAATCAAATCGTTCGTCAATTACTCCAACGGCAATCGCCAAGCTAAAAGCGGGTAAAATGCAGGCTTTCTTAGCGCGAGATCGGCTGTGCCTACTTATCGTGAACTGATCCTAAGTAGTGGCTTAGAGCGTTTTGATGCTCAGGTCTTGCTGCTGCATGTCGTACAAAAAAATCGTGCCTGGTTGATTGCGCACGACACCGACGCCGCCAGCGCAGAGCACATTACCGCGTTTGAATTACTCGCCGACCGCCGCCGGATGGGCGAGCCAGTTGCCTATATTTTAGGCAGTCGCGAATTTTATGGCCGCGATTTTATCGTCACACCTGCCGTGCTAATTCCACGTCCAGATACTGAATTGATTGTAGAGCTGGCCTTGGCGCGCGCACCGCAAGGGGCGAGGGTGCTGGATTTGGGGACGGGTTCGGGCTGCATCCCAATTACGCTCAAACTAGAGCGCCCTGATTTAGCCGTCAGCGCACTCGATATTTCGCCCGATGCTTTAGCAGTAGCCAAGCAAAATGCCGACGCGCTCAGCGCTGACGTGCGATTTTTGCAATCTGATTGGTTAAGCGCAGTAGCAGGTGAGTCATTTGACCTGATCGTCAGCAATCCGCCGTATATCGAAGCGAACGATATTCATCTGAGCCAAGGTGATTTGCGCTTTGAACCCAGCGGCGCACTCACTGATGGCGGTAATGGCTTACAGCATTTAACCCGCATCATCACCCAAGCCAAACAACATCTGGTTGCTGGCGCGTGGTTATTGCTCGAACACGGTTGGGATCAAGGCGCAGCGTGTCGCACAATTTTGCAAACGGCTGGATATACAGAAGTCCAAACTTGGCGAGATTTGGGCGACAACGATAGGGTGAGTGGCGGCGTTTGGCGCGGTGCTTAAGTCGTTTTAAAACCTTGCTCAGCCAGCCAAGCGTAGGCTTCAGCGATCGTTTGGCTATTTTTATACGTCGTTAACTGGCTGGCTCGCTCAGCCAGAGAGCGCACCAACAAGGTGTGAAAATGGGACGGCAAAACATCCGTCACTGCCTGCATGCCATGGGCGACGCCATCGGCAAAAAACTGCCACCAAATTTCAAATGTTTCTGGCGTACCGCCTTCCCAAGTTCGTGCATCGCTCAATAAAGCCCACGACTTACCTTGGCGCGCTAGCCACAGCGCGGCGGCGTCTTCGTGCATCGCTTTAGCAGCAAACTCATTCCATGCCCCCACATACTGAGCGACCAGCACATCGCCTTGCCAATCCAAGCTGTACGCGCCATGTTGTAGCCTATTGGCCATGATTGAGTGGGTCTATTGAATGAGTTACTTATTTTTATATGTGATAAACGGCGATTATCAAAGTCGAATTCGGGCGGTGTTCCTCTTGCCGCGCATTCGCCATCGGCTTACAATACCCGACTAAATCTATCAACCTTTGTGAGCATCATCATGAGCA
This sequence comes from uncultured Deefgea sp., assembly GCA_963511125.1. Classification (GTDB taxonomy): domain Bacteria; phylum Pseudomonadota; class Gammaproteobacteria; order Burkholderiales; family Chitinibacteraceae; genus Deefgea. The sequence continues at coordinate 5,949 of CAUPHX010000117.1, forward strand.
TCCAAGACACCATCCGCCAACAAGTGACCGAAAATTCTGTGGTGTTGTACATGAAAGGTACACCTTCATTCCCACAATGCGGCTTTTCATCGGGCGCTGTGCAAATGCTGAAAAACTGTGGCGTGAATTTCGCTGCGGTGAATGTATTGGCTGACCAAGATATTCGCCAAGGCATCAAAGAATACGCCAACTGGCCAACGATTCCACAGCTCTACATCAAGGGCGAATTTGTTGGCGGCTCGGACATTATGAAAGAGCTATTCGCCAGCGGCGAATTGCAAACCATGTTGGCTGAATTCAAAGCCGAATAAGCAGCTTCAAGCTCACCGAACGCCTTCTCATCATCGAGAGGGCGTTTTTATTTTGACGACGTATATTGATACAGCCTTTATCTAACAAGACTTTCAGTCAAATACCTCGATATAAATTATTGCCATTTAATCTTATGCTAGTAAAGTCATTATTTTTTGTTAGCATGGCGGTCTGAAAAAACCATTCATTGTCTAATACGAGAATCCATCATGAGTGCATTGCCTTGCGTCACCCTCGAAACCGCCCCGAACCCGACCGCAGCGGTCATCTGGCTGCATGGCTTGGGTGCCGATGGTAATGATTTTGTTGGCATCGTGCCAGAATTAGGTTTGCCAGATGATTTGGCAGTACGGTTTATTTTCCCGCATGCTTTGATGATGCCGATTACGTGCAATAACGGCTATGTGATGCGCGCTTGGTACGACATCGTGCATTTCGACCAAATCAGCCGCCAAGCCGATATTGCAGGCGTGCAGCAATCGGTGCAGCACATTCGAGATTTGATCGCAGCTGAAAACGCCAAAGGCATACCTAGTGACCGTATCGTGCTGGCGGGCTTTTCCCAAGGCGGCGCGATTGCCTATACCGCAGGTTTGACGCATCCAGAGAAACTGGCGGGGATTGTGGCCTTGTCGACTTATTTGCCAGCAGAATCTTTGCTCACCACAGCCAGCATTGCCGTTAATCAAGCGACGCCGGTCTTGGCCGCACACGGCAGTCACGATCCGGTGGTCGGGATTTCATTAGGGCAAAGCGCAAAAGAATACGTGGCTAATTTGGGGGTGGCGGTGGATTGGCATACTTATCCGATTCAACATTCGGTTTGCCTGCCAGAAATCCAACTGATTGGGCGGTTTATTACACAAAACCTCAATTAAGATCGCACGCCTTGGACGCGTGCTACTTAGGGGCTGAGTTCGAGTGCTTTACCCAAGGCGAGTTTTGGGCCAGCGTCAATCTGGCTCAATTTGACATGGCAGCGATAATATTTTGCCTTGGCAACCAAGACGATATCGACAACTTTGACTTGCATTGGGATGTATTCATGCGTTTTTCGATCCGCGTTGAGTACATCCAAAAACAATTTTAATGGTTCGCCAATTCGAAACGATTGTGATAATTGCAATTCAAAGCCGGTTTCACTCGCCAGCACAACTTTAGCCAGCGCGGGTTCAGCGCCATCTCGGATTAATGCAGCTCGCCAAGCGACTTGCTTTATTTTATCTTCGCTCATTGGGCCAAATCCTTTGCGATCAAAATCACGCTTTAGACCGTTATAGCTCAAATCCTCAGTCGAGCGACTTAGGATTGAGCACAAAATCCGCCAAGCGCTCACCCAGTTGCTGACGATGCACTAAGCGAGAAAAAGCATGATCCGCACCCGGCCACGCTTCAAATATTGCGTTCGGTAAACACGCGGCGACTTGCTCGCCCATCGCGACGGGCACGGCTAAATCCGCTTCGCCATGCACAATCAGTGTTGGCAAATTCAGCGTCGCTAAACCCGAAAAGGGCGCAAACTGCGCTAGCTCATCGCGAAAAGCTTGGCTGATTTCCAGCGCCAAAAAATCCACACAATCGGCTCGCTGCGCCACAGGATTAGCTACCGCGATACTTTCTACCAACTGCGCCATATTTGCCGCTGGCGCCAACAACGAAATTGACCGTATATCATCACGCGTCTTCATTGCTGCTCGTAGCGCGACCATACCCCCCATGCTAAAGCCCATCACATTCCGCGTATAGTGTGGATAGGTCTGCGCTAAATGCGCCAGCAAATGCTGGGTTTGCGCCACTTGGCTGGCCAAGCTTAAATCAGCAAACTCACCCTCACTTTCGCCGCAACCGAGAAAATCAAAGCGAAATACGGCGATACCGCGCGCCGCTAGAACACGCGACAGCATCACGAAAAAGTAAGTGAATTCAATCCGATTGCCAGTAAAACCATGCAGCATCAACACCGCGTGCTGTGCGCCTTCGGGCAGATGCGCGCTACCCACCAGTTGCTGATGGTTAAAGGAGGTTTGGATTGAAGTGATAGGAACAATCATTGTATTGCACTCCATGCGCTTCGATCGTTAAACAATATTGATCATTTTGGTATTAATGCGTTTTTGCCGTAGCTACCGCCCCATGCTCAATCAGCCACTGCAGTAAAGCGACATAGCCGGGCTTTTTACTATTAAAGCCATGGTAACGCTGCCAAGCAGTGCGGCCATCTTTCAGGATGGCATTTACATCCAAGCCTTGCGCAATCAACAAATCCAAGATCTGAGACTCAAAGCTTTCGCCATCATTGGGCGTAGACTGCTGATAAGCGAGTTGTGGAACCGTCAGAGGATGAAAAGGTGAGCTTTCATTTGGGTTAGCCCCAAATTTTAATAACGCCTCTATCAATGACAATTGCCGTGATTGAATCGCTAACAGCAGCGGTGAGCGGCCTTCCGTATCATATTGATTGGGATCTGCGCCTTGCTCTAAAAGTTGTATGACTAAGTTGAGCTCACCTTGCTCAATCGCCTGATGCAAGGCAACGCGGCTGCGGCAAACATCGGGATTTAATTCATCCACTTGGAGCGCCCGCTGAATCTCAGCGCCAACTAGGGCTGCTGCTTGGCCTACCAAATGCAAACGGCAGAGCCCCCTCCAATCCTCACTAGACTGTATATCGGGGCGATACAATTTCTTTTGATAGCTTCGCGATTTAGTTCGCCATAAGGTATCAGTCACTTCTGCGCGTAAGCGCAATGCCGCTGGATTGTACGGCTCGCGACGTAACATCTCATTCAACACTTCAAGCGCATCAGCGGGCAATAATTGTGCCTTAAACCATGTGGCGACCCGCAGCAAATCCACTTGCGAGAGCATCCACTCCGCCGGAAATGCCCGCTGCAAAGCCAGCA
>CAUPHX010000118.1:0-9135 GCA_963511125.1 uncultured Deefgea sp.
GGCGGTCATGCGGAAAATAGTTTTGCCAGTCTGCCCAATCAGCGGGGAGATAGGTATTGATCGCTGAGTTAGTTGCCGCAATGAACTCATCCGTATACGTTTCAATATTAAATTCAGTTTGTGCCGATTGCATCCGGCTAAAAGCATCGCGCAGATTGTGCGTGATACTGCCCGAACCGATGAGTAATACATCATCCGGTAGAATTTCTGCCAAACGTCCACCTAAAGCCCAATGCGCAGCCGCATCCATGTTTTGCGCCAATGAAATCGTGACGACCGGCACATCTGCGGCTGGATACATGTGTTTGAGTGGCACCCACGCGCCATGATCCAGCGCGGGGTCATCGGTGATGGCCACTGTGAGCCCATCGTTGGCGAGTTGTTGCGCTAGGCGTTGTGCGAAATCAGAATCGCCTTGCGGGCGATATTGCATTTGGAAGAGTTCCGGCGCAAAGCCGCCAAAGTCGTGCCATTCCTGCCATCGGGAGGCGATGCCAACCGTGGTTTGCGCTTGAATATTGTGCGCAGAAATAAGTACGATCAGTTTAGGGCGCGGCAGCGTTTCACCGAGTGAAAGTAGAAAATCACGCGCCGGAACGTCGTCAATGACCAATGACGGCGCGCCGTGACTAATAAATAAAGTACGGGGCATAAGTTTATCCTTTTAATGCGCCAATCATACGGTTTTGGCTTTCATGCTGCGGCGAAATGATGTGAACAACTTAGTGGGAACAAATGAATCTCGTCTTGCGATTGACTAGAGCACTGGCCGTTGAGGCCTGCTGCTGCCGCGATAGGCTAGAACATCAGTTACAATAGCGGCCATTGTTTTGTGGGGAATCTGGGTATGCGTCAAATATTTTTAGATACCGAAACGACCGGTTTACGCGTTGAAGACGGCAATCGCTTGTTGGAAGTTGCTGCGGTCGAAATGATTGACCGCAAATTATCTAAAGCAGAGTGCCATTTTCATCGTTTTGTGAATCCAGGCCGCGACTCAGAAGAGGGCGCATTGAATGTTCACGGCTTAACGACGGAATTTCTCGCCGATAAGCCCAAATTTGCCGCCATCGTTGATGACTTTCTCGCTTTCGTGCAAGGCAGTGAACTGATTATCCATAATGCGCCGTTTGACGTCGGCTACCTGAATATGGAGCTGGGCAAACTCGGGCGCGGCAAGATTGAAGATTACGTTGAGAGCATTACCGATACGCTGAAAATGGCCAAAGACCTGTGGCCGGGTAAACGTAATAGCCTCGATGCGCTGTGTGATCGCTATGAAGTCGATCGCTCAGGCCGGACTTTGCACGGCGCGCTGATCGATTGCGAATTACTCGCCGAAGTGTATATGGCGATGACGCGGGGGCAAGACAGCCTACTGATCGACTTTGCGCCGACGGCCGAAGAAAACGCCAGCAACTTGGAGCGCCGTAGCAGTAGTTTGCCGCTGATTGTCACGCAGGCCAGCGCCGAGGAACTCGCTTTACATCAAAAATATCTCGATGCACTCGATAAAGCCGTTAAAGGTAGCTGTGTGTGGCGTGAACTTGAGCCGCTAGCGACGGTCGAGGCTAATCCATAATGAGCGTTTGCATGAATACCACCGAACTCAAAGCCGCCGCGCATGCCGCGTGGGAAGACCACGATGAAGCCTTGGCCGAGCAGCATTTTTTGGCCGCGCTGGCGATTGACGAACAAGATGCAGTCACGAATTATGATTTGGGCTTGTTATATAAATACCAAAGTCGCTGGGCTAAATCGCTGCAATTCAATCGCCGCGCAGCAGAACTGAACCCCGAAGACGAAGCTGCTTGGTGGAATCTGGGGATTGCTGCGACTGCGATTTCGGATTGGGGGACTGCGGCGAAGGCTTGGGGATTTTTTGGTATCACGCTGCCGTTGGATATGACGGCGAATGCCGCGCCTGATTTAAAGCTCGGCCTGATTCCAGTGCGAATCACGCAGGATGATCAGGTCGAAGTGCTGTGGGCGAATCGGCTTGACCCAGCGCGCGCACAAATTGTCAGTGTGCCGATGCCCGATTGCGGCGTGCGCTTTCACGACATCGTGCTGCATGACGGCGCACCACGCGGTACGCGCCAACTCAATGGTAAAGAAGTACCGGTATTTGATTGGTTGGAGTTTTGGCAACGCTCTAACTATTCGACGTATGTGATTGAAGCCAATGTACCTAATGAGCTAGCGGCGAATACGCTGGATAAAATTGTGGCCGGTACTGAGCTGGCGCTGGAAGATTGGGCCAGTAATGTGCAGATGTTGTGCAAAGCCTGCAGCGAAGGTACGCCGCACGAACATCACGATTCAGCGAGCGAAGCTGAAGTTGTTTGGCAGCCTGAGTGCGAATTGGGCGTCGCCGCGCTGAACGATCAAGCACTGGCCGACGTGCTCGACGTTTGGCAAGCCGCGCATCCTGAAGTCGAAATCATCGAAGTGTACAACGCGCTTGATGCCGACGAAGACGCTGAGGACGAGTCAGAATGAGCGCCATCGCGCTGGTTCCCGCCGCAGGCAGCGGCAGCCGTATGGCGTCGGCCACACCGAAACAATATTTGGATTTGCTCGGCCAGCCGCTGATCGCGCACACGCTGCGTGCCTTGCTGGGCGCGGCGCGATTGGCGAAAGTGGTCGTGGTGATTTCCCCCGAAGACGAATGGTGGGAAAGCTTTGATTGGCCGACGTTACTCGGCGAGTCATTCGCACGCCTGCTGGTGCTGCGCGTCGGTGGTGACAGCCGTGCGCAATCGGTGATGAATGGCTTGGCGGCGATGAGTCATACCTCGCAAAGGCAAATCCCCCCCAACCCCCCTTCGTCGAAAGGGGGATGCACATCGCGGATTGTTTTCGCAGTAGTTGAAGAATCGCTATCAGTTCCCCCCTTTGAAAAAGGGGGGCTAGGGGGGATTTCTACGCTGAAGGCTGATGATGGCTGGGTACTGGTGCACGATGCGGCGCGGCCTTGTATCACCAGCCAGCAAGTCGATGACATGATTGCTCAGTTGGAGTATGACGCAGTAGGCGGTATTCTAGCTATTCCAGTCGCAGATACCCTTAAAGTATCGACCGAAGAGCAAGGCATAGCCAGAACCACACCACGTGCCGGACTCTGGCAAGCGCAAACCCCGCAAATGTTCCGTCAGCAAGAATTGCTCGCGGCATTGCAGGCCGCGCTGCCCGAACACGTGCTTGAGATCACCGATGAAGCGAGCGCATTAGAGCGCCTCGGTAAATCGCCCAAACTCATCATGGGCAGCCCGTGGAATCTAAAAGTGACTTATCCGCAGGATTTGATTTTGGCGGGTTTACTGCTGAAGGCTGAGCTACTGTAATCGGTTTGGATTACACAAAGCCCGCGTGAATCATCTCGCGGGCTTTTTTAATGCGCAAAGGATTCGCGCGTTTAAATGACTTGCTGTGGAACGGCTGAGTTGGTGAATTTCACGCCATTGAGCAGCTTTTGATACATTTCAGGATCAATCCATTCTTGCTGGCATTGTGCAGAAAATTCGATCGCTGAAAGTGAAATTTCGCCCATACGCGGGTTGTAGGCGTCGTGGCGGAAGGCTTGTGCGTAGCCGGTTTCGGTTTCGTGGGCGATGATCGAATGCAGGCGAACGTCACTTTCGCCGTTGGCCATTACCGTTTGTGCTAGCACTTGATCAATAATCACAAAGAAAAGCCTAGCAAATTGTTCTGCTGATGGCGAAACCGGCATCGAGATCCAGCGCGCCGAAAATGTTTTGCACAAGCGGATGTATTCCGCGTCGTCTTTATCCCAAAAACAAATCGCATGATCGAACGCATCGATCACATCGCGAATCGTGCCTTTCATTAAGCCAAAGTCGTAAACCATTTGCCCATTATCGAGCGCATCGGCTTCGAGCAGTACTTCTACTTTATAGCTGTGGCCGTGGATCGACGTACGGCAACGCTCGGATGAGCAATTGCGAACAATGTGGGCGTTTTCAAATTTAAATAGTTTGCGAATCAACATATTAAAGTACTAACCAATTAATGAGCTTCGTTTGTAACAGAGTCCGCGCTTGAGGGCAAGACGGGGTCTCGGTAATCGAGTGGTTTTTAGGACGGTTTAATACCACTGATTTTGAGCTGACGCGACGTGCGCTTGGTTTTCTTTCAAGAAATAATTGTGAAAGCATGTGGAAAGCACGTAATTTTATGTTTTTTTTGCGAATATAAAATCATGAGATTTTCGTCACACTTTCTACCTGTATTTAAAAGTTTTTTTGAAGAAAACTACTTAACAAATAGAATTGTAGTTACATCAGAAAATGCTTATTGATGTGTTGCGATCAAACTTTATTTTAATTTATTGTTTATTTATCAAGTGTTTGTGTTTTATTTGCTGCAGTGCGAAAAAAAATTGCACGCTGGTTTTTGTAGTAAGAAAAGCGAAGTAACGCATTTTTATGGCTCCAACATATTTTGCTCAGATGTGGGGTGTTGACAAGGGTTTTCGCTTCAGGATTAATCGTAATTGCTGAGGTCGGCCTGGAAATGGTGTGGTCGGTCTGCAAGGGTTAATGCCTGGTTTCTTACAAAATGGTAACAGCCCTAGGCTGCAGAATAAGACCACTTATTTTGCAGTATGAATGCCAATCAATAATATGGAGGAGACTTAAATGTCCCATTTGAATCGCATCGCATTTGCAGCTATCCCGGCCGCTATTGCAATGATCTCAGTAAATGCTTTTGATGCTTATTCATGGAATAGCACTTCTACCTACGTCGCTGGCGACGTTGTGACCTACACCGACACTAAAGGCGTTGCCAAAGATTACAAAGCCAAATGGTGGACACAAGGCAATGTACCAGGCGCCGAACAATGGGGCCCATGGGAAGCATTGAGTGTTGCTGTAACGGCAACGCCTGTAGTGACTGCTAATCCAACAGCGACGCCAACTGCAGTTGTAACCGCAACCACGCCACCAACTGGCGCATGCACTAATGCGGCGTGGAACGCTGCAACTGCTTACAACGGTGGTGCATTAGTTAGCTCCGGCGGCCGTAACTATAAAGCGCAATGGTGGACACAAGGTAACGAACCGTCTGCTAACGTAGGTTCTGGCAAACCATGGTTGGATCTTGGTCCTTGCGATACAACTGCGACTGCAACGCCAACAGCTAAGCCTACTGCGACTGCGACACCTACTCCAACAGCAACTACCGTTGTGACGCCAACACCGACTAAAGTTGTAACGCCAACACCGACAGCAACTTCAGTCGTGACGCCAACGCCGACTAAAGTTGTAACGCCAACACCAACGGCGACTTCAGTCGTGACGCCTACACCAACTAAAGTTGTTACGCCAACACCAACAGCAACTTCAGTTGTGACGCCAACGCCGACTGCAACTGCTGTTGTTACGCCAACTCCAACCCCAACAGGCGTTATTGGCTCACAAGACCAATGCCGTCCAGCTGGCTTGGTTTCAGAAGTTGCTAACGTGCCATATTGCGATGCGTATGACACTGCTGGCCGTGAAAAACTAGCAAATAACATGAAACGCCGTAGCATTGGTTACTTTACTAACTGGCGCACAGGCAAAAACGGCCAACCTTCTTACCTCGGTGCAGATGTGCCTTGGAAAGACATCACTCACGTGAATTATGCATTTGCTCACGTTGATGCAAACTGGAAAGTGTCGATTGGTAATGCTAGCAGCCCAGATAACGCATCTGTTGGTATGGAATGGCCAGAGAAAGGTGCTAAATACGCCTTGAATACGAGTCTGCCATACAAAGGTCACTTCAATATGTTGCAGACCAACAATAAGAACGGCGTTAAATTGCTGCTCTCTGTTGGTGGCTGGGCTGAGACAGGTGGTTTCTTCACTGAAGCCAATGGCCGTGCCGTATCAGGTGGTTTCTATGCTTTGACAACTGATCCAGTAACGGGTGCTGTTCGCCAAGATCGTATTGATGCATTTGCCAAATCAGCGGCTGCTTTCGTAAAACAATACGGCTTTGATGGTATCGATATCGACTACGAATACCCAACTTCTATGAGCGACGCTGGTAATCCAGAAGACTGGAAGATCGGTAATGCAAAACGTGGCGATTTGTGGAAAGGCTATATGGCCTTGATGAAAACGCTACGTACCGAGTTGGATAAACAAGCCGTTGCTGATAATAAATACTACCAATTGACGATTGCATCACCATCTTCAGGTTACTTGCTACGTGGTATGGAAGACTTCGAAGCAGTTAAATACCTCGATTTCGTGAATATCATGACTTATGACTTGCACGGCGCATGGAACCACTTCGTGGGCCACAATGCAGCCTTGTATGACACAGGTAAAGATAACGAAATCGCAGATGCAAAAATCTACCAAGGTGGCGATGCGCATTACTATAATTCGCAAGGTTACTTAAACATTGACTGGTCTTATAAATACTTCCGCACTGCACTCGCAGGTGGTCGTATCAATATCGGTCTGCCGTACTACACTCGCGGTTCACAAAATGTAACTGGCGGCGTGAATGGTTTGTGGGGACTTTCTGCCCTTGCGGATCAAAAGAAATGCTACCTTGGTACTGGCGGCAACTTAGGTCCTGATGCATTGAGCGCGAAAGCAGGTGCACCATGCGGCTTCGGCGCGCAAGGTATTGATAACTTGTGGTTCGACAAAGATGCAGCGGGCAATGAAATGTTTGCCGGTGTGAATCCATTGTGGCACGTGAACAACTTGCGTGATGGCTTGCCAGTTCCGTACGTTGCCGCTTATGGTCACGATGTAACTAAGCCTGCTAACCAAGTGGTTGGTACTTACGTTGAGTCGTTTGATGATGTTGCGAAATCTTCATCATTGTGGAATGCACAGAAGAAAGTGTTCTTGTCGACTGAAAATGAGAAATCATTTGCAGCCAAAGTACAGTACGCAATCGATCAAGGTGCCGGCGGTATCATGTTCTGGGAAATGGCGGGTGACTACAGCACACCAGCGCAGAACGGTACTAGCTCATACGGTATGGGTAGCACTCTGACTGCATTGGCAGCAACGAAATTGCGCGCAGCAACACCGTACGGTGTGAAAGCGGGCGATGAGAAATTCGTTCAGCCAGCTGAAGTGTTGGATGTAACAATTGATTTGGTTGGCTTCAAACCGAAAGGCGACGATAACTATCCACTCGCTATCGGTGTGAAACTGAAAAACAACTCAACAGTTGATTTGACTGGCGCGAAAGTGTCGTTCAATGTGGCTCCATCTACGCCATTGGTTCAATCTGAAGTTCAATACCTGAAACCTAGCGATCCACCAGCAGGTAACGGCGTAGAAAACCTCGTTGATATCTACAGTGGTGGTGTTTGGACTGCAGTTCCAGCATCGAACACAATTGGTAACGTAGGCGGCTTGCCAAACGGCTTCCATCGTCTGTCATACGAAATGAAAGCCACAGGTTGGGGCGTGTCTGACTTCAGCGCAGGCAAAACCATCACCATCGGTATGCGCGTATTTATGCCGATGACGATTCCAAGTGGTGTTACGCTCACATTGCCAAACGGCAAAGTGTACGGTATCAAGCAATAAGCTAGACCTTGACTCAGCCTCTGGTTGAGTTAATGAAAAACGCCACGATTTGATCGTGGCGTTTTTTTGTCTCTTGAATTTATGTCTCGATGTATATCAATGTAGCCATTCATCAATAGTGGTTGGTGAGACATACCCATTGAAGATCGTTTAATCATCGTCCACAAAAAATCCCGCTAGCGACTGCGGGATTGCGGGTTCCAAGGTTGGTATATGTTTAACGTACGTGTAGCCAATCAATCAGTGGCTGCCATTCTTCGCGATCACGTTCGGTCTTTGAGTGGGGTAGATCAAACAAAGTCATGCCGCGTTGGATGGTTTGGTTGTACAGCTGAGTGTCGCGCAGGCAAGTGAGTAGCGGCAGATCGTAGCGGCTCAGAAAGTCTGGCAGTTGTTGCGCAGATTGAGTGCGGGCATTGACGCGCATGCCAACCACGCCAATTTTAACGTCATCGCGTCGCACTGCTTTTAATTCAGCTAATTCTGCAAAGAAATCGGCACAGGCCCAAAGATCAAACGCAGAGGGTAGAACAGGCACAATGACATGATCGACTTTGCTAATGACGTGTTTTAGCTTTTTGCCGCTAAAGCAGGCTGGCGTATCTAATATTGCGACTTGGCAACCTTTGGGTGGACGAGCTACTTTGTCATCACCCATGTCCCAGCGGTGAATAAAAGGGAGGGTATTGGGGCGAAGATCAAGCCAGTGATGACTAGAGTGTTGCTTGTCTAGGTCACCCAGCATGACGGCATCTTCTTGCCAAGCAAAATAAGTTGCTAAATGGGTGGAGAGTGTCGATTTGCCACTGCCGCCTTTGGGGTTGGCGATCAATATTTTACGCATTACTTTAAACTCTTTATTAAAACCACTCGGTATTATCTCAGAGTTCTGCGCTGCAATTGTGAAGCTTTGGTTAAATTGTTTCTTTTTTGTGAAAGTAATTTGAAATTTTTTAGTCAATCTATGGCAGCTTTTGTTGTGCGAGTGCTTTCCTCGTCGTCTCGAAAACCTATCCATCAATAGCAGTTAAAGTCGCACTCAAGCATTGCCTGCATGAAATCGACATAAATTGCCGATCAGAAATCAAATTGATAGCTTTGCAAGCTAGAGCGGTTCCGTTTTCCAGCGAGCCCTTTGAAGCCTTTAAAATTATGCCGCCTCAAAACCGTTGGCCAACTCAGCTCTGCCGATGAATAACCCGACGGCTATGACATAAGGGCAATCTGTGTGTTCAGTCTGACGTTTTTCGTGCAGTAGCTGGCATGTGGTGCGGGGAAGTCGCTACTGCAAACGTGCTAAAATAGCTTGCCGTTGTGTGTGGCTGAGTGATTCTAGCTCGGTGAAAAGGCGTGGAAATAGTTGGTTTTTTGTTATTTTCATTCACGAATGGTGGATTTTTACGTTAAACCATTACCGCTAAATCCAATGGGATGGACTCCTTCCTCCTCAACGGCATCAATGTGCCAAACTGGAAGTATCAAACACCAGTCAAACAAAGTAAGGAGTCCACCATGTCTATTATGCGCGTTGGGATTGATTTAGCAAAAAACGTCTTTCAAC
>CAUPHX010000119.1:0-9006 GCA_963511125.1 uncultured Deefgea sp.
CATCCACAAGCGCGCCATAATCGGCGCAAAGATCAATACAAATATCGGATTGAGCGATTGAAACCATGATGCAGGCACTTCAAAACCCCAAATCATACGATCGGTAGATTCGCGAGCAAAGAAGGTCAGTGATACGCCCGCCTGCTCAAAAGCCGACCAAAAGAAAATCACAAAGAAGGACAACACGCCAATCACGGCCATACGCTGGATATCGATGGTCGACAGGGAGGTATCAACTTGGGCTTTTTCAGCCGCAGTCAGCCGTTTAGGCGGCAAACCGAGCTGTTCACCCGATGGTGAAAGTAGGTACTTCTTTTTTAATCCTTGAAACACCACCAAAGACATCAGCATCCCAGTGCCTGCAGCCAGAAACCCCCAGCGAAAATCGGCTGGATTGCCGGTGTCGCCCAAAGTGCCGCAAATCAATGGCGCAGCAAATGAACCGAGATTAATCCCCATATAAAAAATCGTATACGCGGCATCTTTGCGCGTATCGTTTGGCTCGTACAACTGCCCCACCATGGTAGAGATATTCGGTTTAAAAAAACCATTGCCAATACAAATCAAGCCTAGCCCCGTATAGAAAAACGGTAATGCCAGCGATAAATTAGTATAAAACGTCCCCGCAAAAAACAGCATGAACTGCCCTGCTGCCATCAAGAAACCACCGACTAAAATCGAGCGACTATTACCCCAGTAACGGTCAGCCACGAAACCACCAATCAGCGGTGTTAGAAACACCAAACCGGTGTATTGCCCATAGAGTGCCGAAGTAAATTGCTTATCAAATGACAACGCTGAAATCATAAACAAAGCGAGTAAAGCGCGATTGCCGTAATAGGAAAAACGTTCCCACATTTCGGTGGCAAAGAGTAGATAGAGCCCTTTCGGGTGTGCTTGTGTTGCAGACATAAAGTGCTCGCTTTTGAATCAAACTACATAGAACTTAATTGAATTTGGATCTGCTTGGATAGTCTAGGCGTGAATACTCACGCCTTTTTCCAGCAAAGTCTGACGAATCGCAAGCGTTTGGGCGACAGAATTTGGATTATCGCCATGGATACAAATCGATTGAACTTGCCCCACCAAAGCCAAAGCCTGCGCCGTCACTTGTACTAAATCAGTCAAGACGGCGCCCTCTTGCTCTCTGGGCATTAAATTGCCATTCGGTAGATACGCTCGATCAGCAAAGCCTTCCGCAATCGTCGTCAAACCCCGCGCCGCTGCGGCTTCTATTAAACAACTCCCCGCCAAGGCCATCACGGCTAAATCGGGGTCAATTTCAAAAATGAGCTGGGCAATTTGATCGGCGAGTACCGGATTGACCGCCGCATCGTTATACAAAGCACCGTGCGGCTTCACATACGATACCGAAATACCATCTTCAATACAGACTGCCTTTAAAGCCCAGAGCTGCGCCGTAATGCTAAACACCAATTTGGAGGGATCAATCGATATCGAACGCCGACCAAAATGCGCTCGATCTGGATAGCTGGGATGCGCTCCGATTCGTACGCCATGTGCATGCGCTAAATGGACTGCACTACGCATTGAGTCCACATCACCCGCGTGCCCACCACAGGCAATATTGGCTGAGGTAATCAAAGGCATCAACAAAGAATCAAAATCGCCCCCTTCGCCTAAATCCGCATTTAAATCGATGAACATACTATCCTTTGAATTTTTTTGAGCCAATCTTGCTGTTGACGCAAGGCTAGCACAGCTTCATTCCCATCAACCATCACAAATTGTATCGTGTCGCCCGTCCTACATTGGCCTGCAAGCCATAAATCAGCCAAAATCACTTGCCCCAATATCGGATAACCTCCCGTCGTCTGCGCATCAGCTAACAAGAGAATTGGCAAACCATTCGGAGGAAGTTGGATCGTCCCAGCGAATACCGCTTGCGAAGCCATTTCAATAGGTATAGCCACCGGTGCATTACTATTAAGTAGCTTCAAACCCATACGGTTGCTATCATTGGCAATCTTCCAAAAATTAGATTGAAACAAATGCTGCGACTCAACGGGTAAATGTTTCCACTGCGGCCCACGTAATACGCGCAACTGTGGTCGCCACTTTGGTGGCGAAATGGCCAAGGTACGCAAGTCAAAAGATCTATCCCCAAACGATTGCAATACATCGCCGACTTGCAAAGCCCGCCCTGCCAGACCACCCAGTTTCGCCACCAACAAAGTCGAGCGGCTACCCAAAACCAGCGGCACATCCACACCGTCTGCCAGCGCAATGTAGGTGCGAAGACCGCTTGCCGGTGATTTGAGCTTCAATATTTGCCCTGCCAATGCTCGCTGACGAGAGTAAGGTAATACGGTTTTCTCATCCAAGGTAGCAGCACAATCGGCGCCTGCCAGCGCAAAATCAGTCTCGGCCAAAAATCGGAGCTGTAAACCGCCCATGGTTATTTCGATAGCGGCAGCATCGGCTGAGTTGCCCAGCAGCAGATTGGCAATCACAAAGGCGAGCGCATCAGCTGCGCCTGATTGAGGAACACCCCATTGCGCAGCATGCAAACGGCCAATATCTTGGATCGTACTCTGGATGCCTGCACGGATCACTTCGAGTTTGCCCCTCATGGCGCAATGCTCACTGCGATAAACTTCACTTGATCACCGGCTTGCAATAAGCTCGGCGGCGACTGATTCTGATCAAACAACGTCAGCGAACAATGCCCGATTAATTGCCAACCACCAGGGCTGGCATTGGGATAAATACCCGTCTGCCGGCCACCAATTCCGACACTACCTGCGGGTACCTGAATACGCGGACTGGCCCGTCGTGGACAAGCCAATTCACTCGGTAATCCGGCCAAATAGGGAAAACCAGGCAAAAAACCAATACACAAAACGTCATAAATCACGGCGCTATGCTGCTCGGCCACCTCAATACAGCTTAATCCAGTATGCGCGGCCACTGCAGCCAAGTCTGGGCCATATTGCCCCCCGTAATGCACGGGCAATTCATGCAAGCACGGCGCTGATTGCAGTACCCTGTTACTGCTCAAATACAATGCTTTTAATTCAAGCGCCAACTGCTCGGCGTCTGCCCGCAAAGGATCAAATCGAACAGTTAAATTGCCAACGCCCAGCACCGCAGCGAAAACATCATCCCGAAGCATGACTGCCGCTTGTGTTGCGAGTAGTCGTGTTTGCTGGGCTTGACCCGCCTCAAGAACGAGCGCAGCTTCGCCCAAGGGATAAAGTTGTATTTGATCCAAAAACTGAATCGTTTCTGCTGTATTTTGCAATTTATTAGCCATAATAAAACGATGACTTCCTACTCGAATATTCATGTCCAACGTTGACACCGATCACTTCATCCAACCCGAGCAGCTGCAAATCGGACTATTTATCCAATTGGATTTGCATTGGATGGAGCATCCGTTCACGTTTGGCAGTTTTAAAATCAAATCAGCCGATCAAATCGATACGCTAAAAAAGCTGGGTCTCAAGCAGATTCGCTACTTGCCGACCAAAAGTGATGTACAGCCTCTTGCGATTACGGCCTCTGTGGCCATTATAGAACCAGAAGAATCAATACCAACGCCCATCGTTGAGCCAGAGCCAGATCCGGTCTTGCAAGCCCTACTCAATGCAAAACGTGAACGCCTCAAGCAACACGAACACCGCCAAGCTCAGCTTGACGTGTGTGAAAAAGCCTTTGGCCAAGCCGCTAAAGTGGTTCGTAATATCAATGCGCAAATTCATACCCAACCCAAAGAAACCGTCGCGGCTGCCGACCATTTAGTGGGGCAAATGCTCGATTCGCTACTCTCGGACAGCGATATTGCGATCCATTTAATGAATGGCAAAACGGCGGGAGACGATAGCTATTTTCATTCGCTGAATGTGTCGGTTTTAGCATTGATGTTAGGCCGAGAAATGAAGCTATCGCGTGAGCAAATTCACGTATTGGGCTTGGCCTCATTATTTCATGACATTGGCAAAAGCGAAGTACCCGATCGAATTTTACTTAAAACGGAAGGGCTCAACCGTGCCGAACAAGCGATTATTGAGCAACATTGCCAATGGGGCGTCGAAGCGGGTCATCGTGCAGGATTAGATCTATCGGTATTAAAAGTGATCGCTCAGCATCATGAAATGTGTGATGGCTCGGGCTATCCGCACAAACTGACGATGGAAAAAATCGATCCGCTCGCTCGAATTTTATCCTTGGTAAATACCTACGACAATTACTGTAACAAGATTAATCCAGCCCAATCACTCACCCCACACGAAGGCTTGGCGCTGATGTTTGCCCATCAAAAAGCCAAATTTGACCCCGTACCTCTGAATCATTTTATCAAATGCCTTGGCGTTTATCCGCCAGGCACTTTGGTGATGCTATCGAACGAATGCTATGGGCTTGTGGTTTCGGTCAATGCGTCCCGCCCCTTAAAGCCGCAAGTACTGGTGTTTGATAAAGACAATATGCCCAATGAGGCGATGGTGCTGGATTTAGAATTTGAAAAAGGACTCAATATCAGTAAATCGGTCAAAATTGCACAACTCCCTCGGGATGCAGCGTTTTACCTAAGCCCGAAAAAACGCATGACTTATTTCTTTAGTCCGAGTGAGGCAAAGTGACACTCTCAGCCCAAAATTTACTGGATGCCTGCGCCACTGCGGTGCTGGCTGTAACACCACAAGACGGTATCATTATTGCTGCGAATAGCGCTTGTGAAGAATTACTTGGCTATACACAGCAAGACTTAATCGGTCGACCTATTTCCGATATCGAAGTGGGCTTGCAGGATTTATTTTTCTGGGAAGAAATTCGCGATGGCGGATGCAGTAACGTCAATAATGTTGAGGGAGAATATCGCCATGAAAATGGCCATTTTCTCCAAGTACGCAAATCCATTCGCTGTATTGATGATGACGGCCGACTCTTGTGCGTTATTTCGGTTAACGACATCAGTCATGCCAAACGCCTCGAAGTGGATACCGCACTTGCGTCTTCTTTACTAGCCGCGACACTGGAATCAACCGCCGATGGCATTTTAGTCACCGACCTCGACGGAAAAATTCGTAATTTCAATCATCAAGTCCCCAAAATCTGGCAATGGGAAATTGAGCAAGGCGTTTCTGCTGAAGCCTTATTTTTACAAATTGAAAATTTATTACTCGATCCAGCACAATTTCGCGCATGGTTAGACCAGTTATACAACGATCCTTACCTCGAATCGCAACACGCCTGTGCGCTGCGCGATGGGCGATTTTTTGACCTCAGCAGCCGCCCACAGCGCATGGGTGATACCCCGGTAGGTCGACTGTTTGGCATGCATGATATTAGCCTGATTAAGCTCAATGAAAATGAACTGCGTATTGCACGCGATGGTGCCAGAGCAGCCAGCAAAGCGAAGTCTGATTTTCTCTCGCATATGAGCCATGAGCTGCGCACGCCACTGAATGCCATCTTGGGTTTTGCGCAAATTATCAGCACCGATGTCGATTACAGCCAGCGTGAGCTGGGCAGCTACATCAGCAGGGCGGGTCGTCACCTGCTCGATCTGATTAATGAGGTGCTCGACTTAGCGAGTATCGAAGCAGGAAAACTCACACTGAGAAATGAAGCGGTTGATTTAGCTTTAATTATCCAAGATTGCCTTGAGTTAACCCAAACACTGGCGCTCGATAAAAGCATCACCTTAATTCAAACCCAAATACCCACAGCGCGCTTTATGGTGCAAGGCGATGCAAGGCGAATTAAGCAAATATTGCTCAATTTTGTCAGCAACGCGATTAAATACAACCGACCTCAAGGCACCGTCGAAATGACCGTGACCCATTCGGCCCATGGCACATGGCGCTTGATGGTCAGCGATACGGGGCATGGTATTAGCTTGGATGATCAAGCGAAGTTATTTCAACCCTTTAGCCGAGTCGGCAATCACAACGACAGCATCGAAGGCTCTGGGATTGGCCTAGCCTTCACCCAGCAACTCGCCGAATTAATGAACGGCGAAGTTGGGTTTTCCAGTACCTTAAATGTGGGTAGTCGTTTCTGGATTGATTTGCCTTGCGCCAAAGGCGTCACTCAAAAAAACATCGCCAGTAAGGCAGTACAATGCGCCGATGGGCTGAGAACCATTTTATATATTGAAGATGACCTTCTTTCGCAAAAATTGCTACTGGCCATCTTCAAGCAACAACGTCCCAATTACAGCCTATTCATCGCTGGCACGGGTGAAGATGGGCTTATCTTAGCGCAACAACATCTACCTGATTTGATTTTGCTCGATCAACATTTACCCGATGCCAGTGGGATTGCAATACTGGAACAACTACGTGTATTTGAGCCTACGCGCTCAATTCCTGTGCTCGCCTTATCCGGTGACGCACACGAAGAAGACATTCAAAAAGCACTCCATCTGGGTTTTGATGGCTACATTACTAAACCACTCGATCTAAAAGTGGCTCTACCCCTCATGGACAAAGTACTTGGCAATACTATTGCAGGGTATACAAGCAAAGACCAATTATAGAACAAGCTAGATCAACATACCCCGTGCTGCTTTAATGCCCAATCAATATGCTCAAGCACCATCTCATTGGGAAATGTTTGTCGCAACTGCAAAGCATGAATGATGGCAGGAGACGTCGCGGCATTTCCCAAACCCACGGCTAAATTTCTAAGCCAAGCGGCATAACCAATTCGATAAATCGGGCTACCCGCCATTTTTTGAGTAAATTCGCTTTCTGTCCAAGCAAAGAGCGCTAGTAAGCTTGCGTCGTCCAAGCCATGCCGAATCGCAAAATCGGTTTCTGGACTTGCCGCAGCAAAACGATTCCACGGACAGACCAACTGACAATCGTCGCAACCATAGACTCGATTGCCAATCATGGAACGAAACTCAATCGGAATCGCGCCTTTCAGCTCGATCGTTAAATACGAAATACAACGCCGAGCATCAACCGTGTAGGGAGCAACAATCGCCTGCGTCGGACAGGCCTCAATACAGGCAGTGCATTTGCCGCAATGCTCTTTGGGCAAGGGCGGATCGACTGGCAGTGGCAGGTCTAGCAATAATTCGCCCAAAAAGAAAAACGAGCCATAATCTCGGTTAATCAATAGGCTATGCTTACCGCGCCAACCGTTACCGCCTTGCTTGGCTAACTCAACCTCCAAAATCGGCGCAGAGTCTACAAAAACGCGATGCCCATGCTCCCCCACTACTGCGGTAATTTTATCGGCTAACTGCTGCAGACGAGAACGCAAAACTTTGTGATAATCACGCCCCAAAGCATAGCGTGAAATATAGGCCTTATTGGTATCGGCTAGAACCGCTGTCGGATCAACGCCGCCAGTCAGATACGGCATAAAAACCGTAATGGCGGTCAGCGTACCCGGCACTAATTCCGCTGGTCGGGAACGTTTTAAGCCATGCCTTGCCATATAATCCATTTCGCCGTGATAGCCAGCGGCCAACCATTGCGCTAAACCCGCTTCGGCGTGGCTTAAATCAATACTCGCAATCGCTGCACGTGCAAAACCCAGTTCTAGCGCCCAATCTTTGATCGATTGCGCTAAATCCGCATAATTTAAATTGTCGAGTGGTGGATGTATAAATTCAGTCATGTCGTAAATGATACCGCGTTCAGCGCGTTTTTAAGTAATGAAGACGCCACCCTTCATTTGGGGCGTCAATTGGCGCAAGTGCTCAAGCCAGGCATGGTGGTCTTTTTAGAAGGCGACCTAGGCGCAGGTAAAACCACCCTCACCCGCGGAATTTTACGCGGTTTTGATTTTACTGGCCGTGTCAAAAGCCCCACTTATACCTTGGTTGAGCCTTACTCTTTGCTTGGACTTGAAGCCAATTCTAACTTATACTTTTATCACTTTGATTTATATCGATTTAATGATCCAACAGAATGGGAAGACGCAGGTTTTAGAGACTATTTTAACCCTGATTCCATCTGTCTGATTGAGTGGGCAGACAAAGCCAGCGGCCAGTTGCCGGCACCCGATTGGATTATTCAACTTCAGCCAGAAAGCACGGGCCGAAGAATTTTATTAAGCGCTACCAGTGAGTTAGGCCAAACATGCCAGAACGCTTTGACCTTTGCAGCGAACTAAACCCCGCTTTTCAACTTAAGCGCCGCGATGTGCTGCGCGCCGCTGCTGCCACGCTACTCCTCTCGGTCAGCCCAGTGAGCTTAGCGGCTGCGGCCAGCATTGTCGCAGTGCGAGTGTGGCCAGCAGAAGCGTACACGCGCGTCACGATTGAATCGTCAGAACCGCTGACTTTTAATCAATTCTTGGTCAAAGATCCTGACCGTTTAGTCGTTGATCTGAACGGCATTGAATTAAATAGCGAATTGCAAAGCTTAGCCAGCAAAGTGGGCAACGACGATCCGTATATCAAACTACTACGAGCTGGCCGCAATAAACCGGGCACGGTTCGCTTGGTGCTCGATTTAAAAACCCAAGTCAGCCCACAAGTGTTCACGCTAGCGCCTTTTGGCGAATATAAACATCGACTTGTGATTGATTTATACCCGACCGTGCAAAATGATCCTCTACTTGCACTGCTGAACGATAACGGGAAACCTGCAAGCAATACTCAAGTCGCCAGCAAACCAGCTGAAGTGAAGGCATCAGATCCCAAAACGGTAGAAGCCAAAGCGTCTGAGCCAAAAGCCGCCGAAACCGTGGATCGCAACAAGCTCAAAGTCGATCGATTAATTACCGTCGTGCTCGACCCTGGCCACGGTGGCGAAGACCCTGGCGCCGTAGGGCCTGCGGGCACTTATGAAAAAACCGTCGTACTGCAAATCGCAAAAAGATTGAAAGAGTTGCTGACCGAAGACCAGAACGTGCGAGTAGTGTTAACACGGGACGGGGATTATTTTGTGCCACTCGGTGTGCGCGTTAAAAAAGCGCGTGCGGTGAATGCTGATTTGTTTGTATCCATTCACGCTGATGCCTTTACCCGCGCCGAAGCCAATGTCTCTTCAGTATTTGCGCTCTCAGAAGGCGGCGCGA
>CAUPHX010000120.1:0-8998 GCA_963511125.1 uncultured Deefgea sp.
GCACTTCAGCAGGCTTGGCGTTGCTTGGTACGGCATTAACCATTGCTTGTGGGCGAAGATCACTGATCGTGGTTATTGAAGTTTTTAATTCATTGCCAAAATTAGGCTCAACTGACTTCGAATCAGCCGGAGTCACCATTATTTTTGCCGCATCAGCGGCAAGGCTTGCCGCATCGCTTGCATTCAGCGACTGCTGATTGAGATCAGCCAATGGCGTAATGGCCGGTGAAGTTGAGCCAAGAGCAACCATTGCATTTTTTTCTTGGATGCTCGCTTGGGGTAAAGTTAGATTTTGCGCTGGCGCTTGGGGCAAAGTCACGCTGGGGGTAATTACTTGAGGTGAAGTTATATTTTGAGTTGTTGCTTGCGACAGAGAGAGATTAAAAGCTGGCACTGCATTAGCCGCTACATCCAAAGTCAAAACACCATCATCCTGCTGAGCTAGATTTGATTCGCTCAAATCAGTTTCAGTTTGCGCAACATCCTTCGGCAGCTCAGTTGCCATTTTAGCAGTCGCTACGCCTTGCAGCATTGCCAACCATGGATCAACTGTCGCAGCTTGAACAGCCTCTGCGTTTTCAGGCGCTTTGGGGGCATCTTCAGCAACGGCTGTTTTTTCCTGTGTAGCTGGCACTACGGGTGGCTCAACCCGGCTTTCTTCCGTTCGATCACGATTTAATTCGCGTTTAAATTCACTACCAAAATCACCACGCTTTGCAACTTCTTCATGATTAGGTCGAGACTCAACTGGGCGTACGGCAGTTGCTTGAATTTGCACTGGAGTTGCTGGAGACATTGCCATGATTGCACCTACGTAAATAGACTTTGCTACAGATAAGCAAAGACAATGCCAGCACTAGAATCCCTCGTGTTAAGCTTTCACTATGGCAGAAGATTCAGACCTCGAAAAAACCGAACCCGCCTCCCCCAAGCGCATTGAAGATGCGCGCAAAAAAGGGCGGGTGCCGCGTTCGCACGAACTCACCACTTTTGCAACACTGATGGCTGGTTTAATCGCCGTCTTTGTCCTTGCGCCGGATATTTACGCCGCACTCAAAGAAATCATGGTCAAAAGCTTTACCTTTGGCCGTAGTGATTTAGTTAGCACAAAACTGATGCAAGAAGCCCTAGTTCATGCCTTAGGAAGTGCCTTAGTCGCCTTACTTCCTATCTTTGCTGCCTGCGTCTTAGTGGCCATCATGGTGCCGATTTTAATTGGCGGTTGGGTATTTAGTATGGAAGCTTTAGGCCCCAATTTTGGCAAGCTCAATCCAGCAGCAGGCATTGGGCGAATGTTTTCAGTGCGCACCATCGTTGAAACGGTCAAAACTGTCTTGAAATCGCTACTGATTGGCGGAGTTGCAGGCTGGATCTTATGGGATGAAAAAGAGCAATTTATCAGTTTAATTGCCATGCCGCCGGATGCTGGTTTTTTGATGTTGTGGCAAATGTTGAAATACACATTATTAATGACGGTCAGCGGCATGGCCGTCATCGTGCTAATCGACGTACCTTACCAACTTTGGGATTACTACAAAGGTCTGCGCATGACCAAAGAAGATGTGCGCCAAGAAAATAAAGAGTCCGAAGGTGATCCCCACGTCAAAGGCCGCATCCGCCAGTTACAACGTGAAGCGGCTCGTAAACGCATGATGGCAGAAATCCCCAAGGCCAATGTGGTCGTTACTAATCCAACCCACTATGCCGTCGCAATTCAGTACGACGAAGCAATGCGTGCGCCAAAAATTGTCGCCAAAGGCTCTTTTTTGCTCGCAGAACGAATTATTGATCTAGCCAAAGAACATAAAGTCACCGTTGTACGCACGCCACCATTTGCGCGCGCGCTGTATCACCATGCTCAATTGGGCGAAGAAATACCGGCTGCGTTGTATACTGCGGCAGCAGAGGTGTTGGCCTACATTTATCAGCTCGATCAGTTTCGTAAAGAAGGCGGTCTTGAGCCGACCCTTAATACCGATCTGCCCGTACCTTCTGAACTCGACCCAGAATCTAAATCCATGGGTATATAGACGCAAGCATTGCTAATCAATATGCAGAATAAAATACACAACCCAGGTATTCATTATGTGGCGTAACAAGATCACCACGCTTGCCATGCCCGCCTTGGTGCTGATGGTGCTCGGCATGATGATGCTGCCGCTGCCGCCACTCGTTCTCGATTTCTTTTTCACCTTTAATATTGCACTGTCCATCATTGTGTTGATGGTCAGTCTTTACACCCACAAACCACTGGAATTCTCAAGTTTTCCGACTGTTTTGTTGATGACCACTTTGTTGCGACTATCGCTCAATGTCGCCTCAACCAAACTCGTTCTCACCGAAGGCCATAATGGCGGAGATGCGGCGGGTAAAGTCATTGAGTCTTTTGGTCACGTCCTGATTGGCGACAATATCGCCGTTGGTATCGTTGCCTTTATTATTCTGACCATTATTAACTTTGTCGTGATCACTAAAGGTGCCGGCCGGATCGCCGAGGTGTCTGCACGCTTTACTTTGGATGCCATGCCCGGCAAGCAAATGGCGATTGACGCCGACTTGAACGCCGGCCTGATTGGCGAAAACGAAGCTCGTACGCGCCGGGCACAAATTTCAGATGAAGCCAACTTTTTCGGTTCTATGGATGGTGCGAGTAAATTCGTCCGTGGCGACGCGGTGGCGGGTATTTTGGTGATGGTCATCAATTTAATTGGTGGGATGCTCGTCGGGATGCTGCAACACAATATGCCATTCTCCAACGCCGCTGAAACCTACACTCTACTCACCATTGGTGACGGCTTAGTCGCCCAAGTGCCGGCGCTGATTATTTCAGTTGCCGCTGGTATTGTTGTTTCTCGTGTAGGTACCGATCAAGATCTGTCTGAGCAAATTATGGGGCAACTCTTTGCCCGTCCCCAAGTCATGTATGTCACGGCAGGCGTTTTAGCGCTACTCGGCATCATCCCCGGCATGCCCCATTTCGCCTTCCTGATGATGGCGGGGATTGCTGCGGGTGTAGCTTGGTTTGCCGAGCAAAATCTACTTCGCCCAGCGCCAAGCGGTGGTACCGCAGCCGGAGCAACTCCTGGCGCAACACCTGCGACACCAGCCGAAGCTCCGTTACAAGAAGTGAGCTGGAATGATGTTCAGCCCGTTGACCCCGTTGGGCTTGAAGTCGGCTATCGTCTGATCCCACTGGTTGACCGCAACCAAGACGGTGAATTACTGCGCAGAATCCGTGGCATTCGTAAAAAAATCGCCCAAGATTTAGGCTTTTTAGTTCCCGCTGTCCACATTCGCGACAATCTTGAACTCAAACCGAATCAATATCGGATTCAACTCAAGGGCGTTGATGTTGGCGCTGGCGAAGCCTTTGTCGGCCAATGGCTAGCGATCAATCCCGGCAATGCGGCGGGTACTCTGCCTGGCACAGCAACGACCGACCCAACATTCGGCCTGCCCGCAACGTGGGTCGACGCCAGCATGCGCGACCAAGCGCAAGCGATGGGCTATACCGTCGTCGATGCATCGACCGTCGTTGGCACGCATATTTCGAATGTACTGCAATCGAATGCCGCAGAGCTGCTCGGTCGCGAAGAAGTTCAAGCACTGATTGAGCATTTCGGCAAAGACTCCCCCAAATTAATTGAAGAGCTAGTGCCGAAAGTGGTTCCTATCGGTACGCTGCAAAAAGTACTGCAAGCCTTACTCGAAGACGGTCTCAATATCCGCGACCTACGCTCGATTATCGAAACCTTGGCCGAACATATTGTTCGCACCACCGATATCGACGAACTGACCTCGGCGGTCCGCGTCGCATTGGGCCGCTCCATCGTGCACCAGCTCTTTCCGGGGGAGAATGAATTGCAAGTTGTCGCTTTAGAGCCACAATTGGAAAGTATTTTATTATCAGCTGCCAGCGGTAAATCGCAGGGCGGGCTAGAGCCGGGGCTGGCGGAACGTTTGCTGCAACAAGCCGCGGCGCTGACTGAACAAATGGAAATGCAGGGAATCAACCCTGTTTTAATCACCCCAGTGCAATTACGCCCGATGTTATCGCGTTTTTTACGTCGTTCCATCCCTGGATTGCGTGTGATTGCCCATACCGAAATTCCCGACAGCAAAACTTTGCGTATTATTCATGTGCTTGGCGCGTGAATTGAGTTGATAAAACTTCGCCAATGGCGAGCATTCGCCATGCAAACTATTGCCATTAAATTGTGTAGAAGCGCAGGAACAGTGATAATCGCCATTCATGGATGAATAAAAATAATTTGGGGCGTACTTTTGTTGATTCACCTATGGACGAAAACGCTGTGATCATTCTTTCATCATATGCTCGTTAAAAAATTCTTCGGGGCCACCACTCGTGATGCACTGCGCCAAGTTCGTGATGAACTGGGGCCGGATGCGCTCATCTTGTCAAATCGCCAAGTCGCCGGTGGTGGCATCGAGATTATGGCCGTTGCGGATGCCGATGTTGCCGCCCTAACCAACATCCAAACCGTTGCAGCGCCACAAAAACCGGCCACTCGCGCAGCGCAAAATGGTGCGCGCCTCATGAATTCAGCGCAACAACAAACGCCCGCTGCACCCGCAATTAGCAAAGCACTGGCCCGCTCGTACGCGATCCCCGACGATGAGCAAGAGCCAACGCTGGACGATGTTCCTTACGAAATTCCTTCGGTATTACGCAGCAATCGCCAAGCTAGACCCGCTGTTGCGCCAGCACGTCCCGAAGTGACTTTCACAGACTACATCAGTCGGCCAGAGCCGATTGAGGAACCGAACAAAGAGCCAGCGCGCCGTCCCGCGCCGCCCCCACGTCGCCCTGCTGTTGCAGAAAAACCACTGCCTACGTTTAGCTTTGAAGATGAATCAACCAAACCCAAAGCGCCGCCTGTTGACCAAGCAGCGATGCAAGACATTGCCAGAGAAATTCGCATGCTGCGCGGCTTACTGGAAAGCCAAATGGCGGGAATGGCATGGGGAGAACTCTCCAAACATGCACCTGAAAAACTAGAAATTCTTCGCCAATTACTCAGCGCTGGTTTTTGCGCCGCCTTATCGCGCCAACTGATCGACAAGATGCCCAATGGCATGAGTCTTGATACCGGCATGAAATGGGTTAAAGCTGCGCTGACTCACAATTTGCCGACAGTCAACGCCAAAGATGACATCGTCGAACGCGGCGGTGTTTACGCTCTAATTGGCCCAACAGGTGTTGGCAAAACGACCACCGTTGCCAAATTAGCGGCACGTTGTGCGCTGGCCTACGGCCCACAATCAGTTGCATTACTCACCACCGATAGTTACCGAATTGGCGCACACGATCAATTGCGAATTTACGGCCGCATCTTGGGCGTGCCCGTGCACGACGTGAAAGACGAAACTGATTTGCAGCTGACCTTGGGTGAGCTTAGTGAGCGACATTTGGTCTTGATCGATACCGTCGGGATGGGGCAACGTGATCAGCGTATTGGTGAACAGCTCGCCATGTTTGGTCAAGATAATGTCGGCACCGTCTTACTGCTGTCCGCCAACGCACAAGCAGGCACGCTGGATGATGTCGCAAAGCGCTATAAAAATAATCATCTGGTTGGCTGCATTTTGTCCAAACTGGACGAAACAATGGCACTCGGCGGCTGCTTGGACGTGGCAATTCGTCATCGGCTACCGCTGCATTTTGTCACCAATGGTCAACGCGTCCCCGAAGATCTACATCGAGCCAACTTAGCCTACCTCGTTGATCGAGCGTTTCGTAATCCACAGGAAAATAGCGTATTTCAACTCCACAAAGATGAATACCCGCTATTTATGAGCACGCAAGATACCCCGACCGACTTCACTATCTCCACGAATTCGCGATGAGTTTGAATCCACTTCAGTTCAAACGGCAAGGATTGCGCCGTGCCTAAACGCTGGCCCGATCAAGCCGCCGGCTTGCGGCAACTAGTTTCAACGCCCTCCTGCCGCACGATTAGTCTATCCGGTGGACGCGGCGATGCAGGCACGACCACACTCGTCATTAATTTAGCCGCAGCGCTCGCAGAACGTGAGCGTGAAGTGGTGGTACTCGACGAATTCACGGGTCTGCACAATATCCCACATCGCCTGCATTTAGCTGCTGGCTACGAGCTTGAGCATGTGCTGCGTCGTGAAGTCAGTCTGTTTGATACTTTGATCGAAAGCCAATATGGTTTTGGTATCTTACCCATTGCCGCTCAACCTCAGCTACTTGCCAACCTAAATGAAGGCGAACAACGTTGGCTGGCGGCAGAGTTTGAACAACTGACCGAACAACTCGACTACCTGCTACTTGATACGCGCCCAGCAATGGCGCAAAGCGTACCCAGCCTTTCATTGGTGGCCGACGATGTCGTCATCGTGCTCTCTAACCGTGCCGAATCGTTGACCGACGCCTATGCCTGCATCAAGCAACTGGCGACCGAATATGCACGGCGTGATTTTCGAGTATTGGTTAATCGGGTCGCCAGCTTAGGTGAGGCGATGACCTTATTTGAACGGGTTCGCGAAGTCGCCCAACAGTATTTGGGCGACGACATTCAACTCAAACTAATCGGCTACGTGCCTGAAGATGAATGGCTCAACCGCGCCACCCGACTGGGGCGCCCCGTCCTCGAAGCGTTCCCGGACTCGGAAGCAAGCGCTGCTATTCGTCAATTAGCCGACGCAATGCTAAGGTGGGTACCGCCACGCCAAGCAAACAGCACAATGGCTAGCATCATATACCGCCTTGTTGAATCATCTAAAATGCTGGTCGATCGGATGCCACATGGCCACCACTAATGCACTACTGATTGCTCACGATCAGCAAGATACAATTCAAGATACATTTAGCCTCTCTGGCGATTTGACACTCAGCACTGTGCCTGAGCTATGGCAGGCTGTTCGAGCCAGCGAATGGGCAAATATTTCTGTCGACGCCAGCGGTGTGCTGCGATGTGACGGCGCGGGGGCGGCACTGCTATTCGAGCTCATTCAACGCGGCGCTACAATTAATCAACTACCGCCACAAAGTCAGCGCTTACTCAACGCACTCAACCCTGAGCAAGCCTTAATTTGCGCCAAGCCCAAACCACGCATTAATCACATTGCCCAAATCGGCCAACAAACCGCAAAGATTTTTTCCGAATTCACGCGACAAGTCAGTTTTTTGGGCGCCATTGCCCAAGCCACGATCGAAATACTGCGCCACCCAAAAACCTTTCGCTGGCGTGATTTTTTGCAGCAATGCGAACTGGTCGGCGCCAATGCGGTGCCGATTGTGGCCCTCATTTCCATTCTGCTCGGCGTGATTCTCGCTTTTCAGTCGGCGATTCCAATGCGCCAGTTTGGCGCGGAACTGTATGTGGCCAATTTACTGGGGCTTTCGCTAGTTCGTGAATTGGGTCCCTTGATTACCGCTATTTTGCTTGCTGGCCGAACGGGCGCGGCGTTTGCCGCCGAAATTGGCACAATGAAAGTGAATGAGGAAGTCAACGCGCTGGTGACTTTTGGCTTTGACCCAATGCAGTTTTTAGTCTTGCCACGCTTAATGGCGGGCGTGTTGATGGCGCCGCTCTTGACCTTATTTGCCGAAGCGGTCGGTTTGTTCGGCGGCGCATTGGTGATGAAAGGGTTTGGCATTCCATTGAGTACATTTTGGAATCAAGTGAGCACTCAGGTTGATTTAGTCGACTTTAGCACTGGCCTTGCGAAAGCCGCGATTTTTGGGTTTATCGTCGCTTCTGTCGGGTGTTTACGCGGCCTCAATACCGGCAACGGTGCGAGCGCAGTCGGCGCAGCCACAACGAAAGCTGTTGTACAAACCTTGGTCTTGCTCGTTGTGGCGGATGGTTTATTTGCCGTGGTTTCCTACCACATGGGCTGGTAATGATGAGTGCCTTAATCCAAGTTCGAGACTTAAGCTGTGGCTATGGCGCCAGAGTCATTTTAAAAGACATCAACTTTGAGATTCAACGCGGCGAAGTGGTGGCGATTTTGGGTGGCTCTGGCTGCGGAAAATCAACGCTACTCAAACATCTGATTGGCCTGTTTCAACCGCAATCTGGCAGCATAGAAATTGCGGGTATTGAGCTAGTAGGCACAACAGGAAAAGCGCGCAACGATATACTGCGACAATTTGGTGTTATGTTCCAATCGGGCGCTTTATTTGGCTCATTGACTGTGCTAGAAAACGTTGCGTTGCCGCTAGAAAGTTTTAGTCAGCTCGATGCGCAGGCAATTGATACATTAGCACGATTGAAATTACGGCTCGTGGGGCTAGAAGAATTTGCTGATTACGCACCAGCAGAATTATCAGGTGGCATGCAAAAACGCGCCGCGATAGCGCGTGCGATGGCGCTTGATCCAGCAATTTTATTCTTAGATGAGCCGTCTGCTGGCTTAGATCCGATCACCTCCGCCGAACTCGACACATTAATCCGCCGCATTGCCGAAACCCAACAGGTCACTTTTGTCGTCGTCACTCACGAATTAGCCAGTATTGCTGCCATTGCTGATCGCGCCATCATGCTCGACAAATCAATCCAAAGTATTATTGCGATTGACACACCAACAGCACTCGCCGCATCGAATGACATTCGGGTCAGTGGCTTTTTTAATCGTGGCAAAGCACCGCAAAAAGAACGGATAAATGACTAATCTCATCCACCTCATCACGACTGAAGTTGATTGCCATCGCAATGACTTGGATTTTTTACTTAAAATGACAAAACTGAGTTTGCAAGGATTAGATTAAAGCCATGGAACACAAATCAAACTTCCGCTTAGGCTTATTCATCATTTCAGCCATTTTACTCGGCGCGATCTTGATGATTGGGCTTGGCAGCGGAAAATGGTTTAACAAAACCTTTCTACTTGAAACTTATTTTGACGAATCAGTACAAGGCCTCGATGTTGGCTCAAAGGTACGTTATCGCGGCGTGGTGGTGGGTGAAGTCAGTGCGATCACATTTACTTATTCTCGCTACGAACA
>CAUPHX010000121.1:0-8971 GCA_963511125.1 uncultured Deefgea sp.
ATCCAGCCATTCAATGGGCCACATGGTGCCAAGCTGCGGGGCTGGCTGATTGGCGGCCGACGCCAACGTATTCGTATAACGACAGTAATTTAGAACTCGAAGCCGCCCGCCTCGGTCAAGGCATCATGCTCGCACGTACTTCCTTAATAGACGCGTACTTTGCTAACGGATCACTGGTGCAAATTACCGATATTTGCGTGCCTTATCAATATCCCTACTGGATAGTCTGGCCCGATCGCAGCAGCACCAGCGGCAAAATCGCCGATTTTAGTGCGTGGCTTATCGAGCAAGCAAAACTGTATTTAGCACAACGATCGTCAAGAGCAACTCCCCCATGATTTTGGCCTAATGTAAAATAATACATTCGCATTTGGGCACAAATGCACTGCGCTGAATAGCCCGTCGCCGTATCATGGTTTTCATGGAACGCGACTTGAACACGCCAACCCAACGAGAGATTTAAACAAGATGCCCTGTACTGAACATGCAGGGCATTATCACGTTCAGCTTCCGAGTATAGCGACGATGACAATCCCCACCGCGACTCAATTCACCGAGCAATCATTGAACTTTCCCCTCCCGTAAAAGTAAAAAATCGTATATACAGCAAGGGTTTGCGGCTGGTAGCATGGCAGCTTATGACAAGGCAAAACAATCCATGACCATCATTCTCTCTACGCTCAACGCCCGTTACACGCATGCCTCGCTGGGACTGCGCTATTTGCAGGCCAATATGGGCGACTTGCAAGCGCAAACCGAAATCATGGAGTTTGTTATTGGCGGGAAAACCACCGAATTTGTTGAACGACTGCTGGCGAAAAATCCAAAAATCATCGGTTTTGGCGTGTACATCTGGAACGTTGAAGAAACGGCGCGTTTGGTGGCAATGCTCAAACGCGTAGCACCCGAGGTCAAAATCATCCTCGGCGGGCCCGAAGTCTCTTTTGAGGCCCCAGAGCAAGCGATTGTCAAAGTCGCTGATTTTGTCATTACCGGCTGGGGCGAGGTGACGTTGCCCGATTTGTGTCGCCAGATTTTGAATGGCCCGCAGCCACTAATGAAAATCCACGTCGGCGTGCAAGCCAAGCTCGATGACCTGCAACTGCCCTATTCGCTGTACACCGATGAAGACATCAAAAACCGCACACTCTACGTTGAGGCGTCGAGGGGATGTCCCTTCAAGTGTGAGTTTTGCTTGTCGGCACTGGATAAAACCGCGTGGCCATTTGAGCTGGAACGCTTTTTGGCCGAGATGGAAACGCTGTATCAGCGCGGTGCGCGGCTGTTTAAATTTGTCGACCGCACCTTCAATCTGAATATCAAAACCAGCCTGCGCATCATGCAGTTCTTTTTGGACAAAATTACCGCGCATCCGAATGATCCAGTGTTCGCGCATTTTGAGGTCGTTCCCGATCATCTGCCCGAGGCGCTCAAAGATGGGATTATGCAATTCCCGGCAGGTAGCCTGCAATTTGAAATCGGCATTCAAAGTTTTAATCCAGAAGTGCAAACGCTAGTCAGCCGCAAACAAAATAATGAAAAAGCCGCCGAGAACATCCGCTGGTTAGTCGAGCATTCGCACGCGCACATGCACGTCGATTTGATCGCAGGCCTGCCCGGCGAAACGGTGGAGAGTTTCGGCGTTGGTTTTGATCAACTGTACGCACTCAAACCGCATGAAATTCAATTCGGCATTTTGAAACGTCTGCGCGGCACGCCGATTATTCGGCACACCGACGAATTTGCGATGAAGTACGACCCCTTCCCGCCGTACACGATTTTGGCGAACCGCGACATCGACTTCACCACCATGCAACGCTTAGTGCGCTTTGCGCGCTACTGGGATTTGGTCGCCAACTCGGGGCGGTTTGCCAATACTTTGCCGGTGCTCTTGGGCGAGTCGCCCTTTGCGAACTTTATGGCGTTTGCGGACTGGCTCTATCAAAGCACGGATGCCACGCATCGCATCGCGCTCGATCGTTTGGCGAAAATGGTCGCGCTGTGGCTGCAAACACAAGGTATGAGTCCTGATGCGACAACGGCCTTGCTGGAAAGTGATTACGCTGGCAAGCAACCCAAAGTCACCGAGAAGAAAACCGTCGCTCCCGCACGCCAAGCCGTTCGTTTGGCCGCTTAAACAACACCTATTTCTAAGGTATATCAATGCAACCATTTTATATAAATAGCTACATTGATATACCCAACATCAGAGTCAAAATCATGGAATTATTAAATATTGAATGCATAGGCAAATCGCTACGGCTTGAGAGCAGTCTTGCTGGCTGGCAGCAACTGTTTTGGGACAATAGCTTGGTCGCTGAACAAGCCGCCTCTGCCACCCGCGGTGAGGGCGCTGGTACGCTGCAATTTGAGCTACATAACGCAACGCATTCTACAGAGACGCCAAGTAGCATACAGATTCGCCTCGAAACTCAGCTGCAATGGCAGCCGTTTGCGCTGCAATATCGTTTACTGGTTGATGGCCAAACAGTGCAGCAAGGTCAACGCGATACGCATGACATCGAGCGCCAAACGCCAGTTGCACCGCCGATTGTGCCCAGCAAATTCAGCCTGCTCGGCATCGGTGCGCTGGCGCTCAAATTATTAAAAAGCGCCAAAATGATCAAAGTCGCCTTAGCGGGCGCGAGTGTGGCGGCTTATTCTTGGTTGTTTTCCTTCGAATTTGCCTTGGCGCTGCTGGCCTGTTTGGTGTTTCACGAATACGGCCATATTCGGGCGATGAAATATTTTGGCATGAAAACCAAGGGCATTTACTTGATTCCATTTATGGGCGGCTTGGCGATGTCGGACGAGAAAATCAACACCCGCTGGCAAGACGTGGTGATTTCGATCATGGGGCCGACTTTTGGTCTGTTGCTGTCCATCGCAGCGCTGCTGGCGTACTGGCTAACGGGGAATGTGTTTTTTGCTGGCTTGGCGACGTTCAATGCGCTACTGAATTTATTCAATCTACTACCGATTTTGCCACTCGACGGCGGGCACATTTTAAAAAGCATCAGCTTTTCCATGCACAGCAAAGTCGGCCTGATCGCCTGCATCGTTGGCGCAGCCTTGGGCGTGTTTATTAGCTATTCGTTAGGCTTGGCTTTGCTGGGGTTTTTGCTGCTGATTGGCAGCGTGGAAATCATCTTTGAATGGCGCAGCCGCCTACGCAGCCACTTGCTCCCGCTCGACCGTTACGGCCAAATCGTCTCCGCCGCATGGTATCTACTCACCGTAGGCGCATTGATCGGCATCATTTGGTATTTCGCCGGCAAAGGCGATGAAATCCTTCGCTTGCCTTTGAAGATTTTGCAGAGTTAAGTAGGATGGCTTGAGTGTAGCGATATCCAACCTGCATTCAACTCTAGCACGCGTATTTTTCAGGTATAGCCACAAAAGACATACGAATCAAAGCCTGTATTAATATACTTAGCAATATTGAAATTAGTAGCCAACATGCTCAAAACTGCAGAATCGAATCCGCCATTGGTTTACCTCTTTGATTGGGGTGATACGTTAATGCAAGACGATCCAAATCAATCTCTGCCAATGGTTGAATGGGAACACGTAACGGTGGTGGATGGCGCATTGGCGCTACTAAAAAAACTAAGCAAAACGTCACGAGTCATGCTGGCAACTGGTGCAGCAGCATCAAACGAAACACAAATTGCAGCAGCACTTAAACGTGTTGGCTTAGACCAATATATAGAGCGAATCTATTGCCAGGCCAATGTCGGCATCCCGAAATCAGCCGCTTTTTTCCAATTCATTCTCGACGATTTATCCCTTGCGCCGAACAAAGTTGTGATGGTTGGTGATCATTTCGACAAAGATATTTTAGCCGCTAATGCATCGGGAATTCCTGCGATCTGGCTCAATACCCAGTCCGTTGAATCACGCTCCAATCCACTACATTTCACGATTCATCATTTATCAGAACTTGAAATACAAATTCGATGAGCTCCGTGAGGTAATAAAAAAGCCAGATCAATTGATCTGGCTTTTTTAATCTCAACACCGTTTAAGGCAAAGGCAAGATCGCGTGCGCGCCTTGTAATGCGGGTTCGGCGGCGGGGTAGAAAAAGAGACCTTGGTAGTCTTTACCCAACACGGCGGGCTGTTTGAGTTGTGCAAACTGAGCGAGTACGGCGGGATCAGTTGGGGCTTGAATAAAGCCTTGTTGTAGATTGGCTTGCTTTAATAAAGACTCAAGGGTATTGGGTGCTAGAACAACATCCTGAACGCCTGCATCCCAATACTTATTAGTTTGTCCACCGAGTGCCGCGATTTTTACATTGTAAACTTGCTCACCCAAACGCTGTTTGAGATGCCAGCCCATGCTGTAAATCGGCTGTTTTGTCGCAGGATCAACGCCACTGACTTGCGGTAAACCATGCGATGAGTTGGTCCAGACGATGACTTTTTTACCGGCAAAGGCTTGCTTAATCAGCCATTGCACATTGTCGGCCAGCGTTGGATTGCGATAATCGAAATTAACATCATCGGTATGCTGCTGGCGGCCTACGCTGGCGGCGATGCTGTTCACTTGCTGGCACCACCAGCCTGCCGATTCGCGCAATGTCACCACACTCGCTGGTGTCGTGTCTTGGCACAGTTCAGTTTTGAGTTGGGCGGTGACGGCATTAAATGGCGCTAAATCCATCCCTTGGCTATTTAGCTCAATCGCGCGCTGTACGACTTGGCGATATTCGGCCCAATTGGCTTGCTCGGTCATTTTTGAGCCTTTGCTTTGTAAAAACAGGCTGAGCGCAGGCATGAATTCTTTAATCGATGTTGTTCCGGCCAAGGGAATATCAAATCCTGCCAGCACCAAAGGCCGTTCACTTTTCCGTACGTCATCCACATAGGCAAGCGCTTTGCGACTGGCTTCCGTTTGCGAATACATATAAAACACGCGGCCCGGGGCGAGTTCGACCACGCTGGCATTTTTGTCGAGCGCGCTGCGCCAAACGCCTTCCACGTCAAACATTGCGCTTTCAATCAAGAGCACATCGAAATCTTTTTTCTGATGCAAAAACTGCACCAAGCGATTCATTAGCTCATAGGCGTTTTTATCGGCGTAGCTGTCTTCGTTCAGCACGACGACACGGGCGTTGCCAATGGCAGCACCAAAGGCATTGAGGTCTTGTTGATCAGCACCTTGCGCGGCATCCAGAGTATTTAAAGGTTGCGCCGCTTGCGCCAACCAGCGCTGCAAACTGGCGGTCACATCGGCGCTTGCGGTTTGAGCGACGGCGATTGGGGCTGTTTTTTCGCCGCAGCCGAGTAAACCCAAGCCGAGTAAGCCGAAAACAAAAAGATGGCGCATGGTTGTTCCTTATAATTTTTACGTGTTATTTTTTCAACGCCGGTAATTATAAAGTAACACTTTGAAATAAAGTATAACGGGAGCCACATATTATTACATTCAAATGACAGTCACTCCGTCTTGTGTTTGTTTGTGCTGTGCGATTGAACGCCTTCCAAGCGAATGGCAACGACTCTATACGCCCAAGGCGCTCGACATTTGCCCCGTTATTTTTTGATCCGCTTTAAACCTTGACTGGTGCGTAGTTGATAACGTCGTTTGGTCTCATCGGGGTGACTGATGACACCAGAGCCAGCCAAGCCGACGAGGCGGCGAAAGGTTGGGCATTCCATATGGCTGGGGGCTTTGCATACGGCGGCGTGCTGGAGTCCATCGCGCATCGCGCTGAGTTTTTGAATCGTACGATCAAGTTCTTTGGCCTTGTTCAGCAGCAGTTGGCGATCAATTTGCGGAGCGCCTTCATAACCTAGCATCGGCACAATTTCATCCAAGGAAAAACCGGCCGCGCGCCCCAAGGCAATGAGCGCCAATCGCTCTAAGATGTCCTTGCCAAAAAGCCGCCGCAGCCCATGCCGACCCACCGAACGAATCAGCCCTTTTTCTTCATAAAAACGCAGCGTGGAGGCGGGTACTCCAGAGCGTTGCGCTACTTCTGCGATATCCATCAAATAGTCCTTGACCTCAAGTTAACTTTAACTTGTAGCATAAAAGCCAATTTCTATCAAAGTGACTACAGGAGAAAGCGATGGATGATGTATTCAGTGTTGTATTGATTGGCATCGGTGCCACTGCGGTAATGGACTTATGGTGCCTTATTCGCAAGGCACTACTCGGTATTGCACTACCGAACTATGGTCTGGTCGGCCGCTGGGTTGCCTATATGCCTTCGGGGCGTTTTCACCATAACAATATCAAAAATTCAGCCCCCATCCGCGGCGAACACATTGCAGGATGGCTGATTCATTATGGGGTCGGCATCCTCTTTTCGGCGGTATTAATGCTGATGTCGGGCATGGCGTGGATTGGGCAACCGACGCTGGCGCCTGCGCTCGCTGTCGGCCTCGGCAGCGTGGCAGCGCCATTTCTCTTGATGCAACCGGGTATGGGCGCTGGTATTGCCGCCTCCCGAACGCCACATCCTGCGTCTGCTCGATTGCAAAGCCTGGTTACTCATCTTGTTTTTGGCTGCGGATTGTATATCGCAGCGCGTATCGTGCTGTTTATTGACTCAATGTGAAATCCACATCATTTTTTTATACCGTTTCTAAGGAGAATTTAATGTACATCCCCGCTCGTTTTGCCCCCATCCTATTTAGTGCCTTGCTCTCTGCCATTATGGTTTGCATCGTTTCAGCCTTTGTCATTCTGACCACACAAGGCTTTAGCAGTGGATTTCCTGCTCAATGGCTCAAAAGCTGCATCACAACGTGGCCGATTGCTTTTCCGACGGTCGCTATTGTTGCGCCTTGGGTGAGAAAACTCGTTGGACGCCTTACCGTACCAGCCTAAACCGCAGTGTCAGACGAAAAAAAGCCAGATCTCATCGATCTGGCTTTTTTCATAAAAACAAAACCTAAATTAAGCCATTGCAGGCAAGGCGTAACCTTCAATTTTGGCGCTAGTGACTAATTTGCCGAGGTAGTCGTGCATTGCTTTACGGCCAGCCATATCAGTCAAGAAAGCTTGTAGGCGCTCTTTCACGTCTTCAAAGCTCACTGACTCACCATGGCTGCGATCCGTTACTTGGATGATGTGGTAACCAAATTGCGTTTCAACCAATTCAGGCACAATCACGCCCGCTTCAGTTGAGAAAATTGCCGCTTCAAATTCTGGCACCATTTGACCACGGCCAAATTGACCCAAGCTGCCGCCTTGCGCGCTCGATGGGCAAGTTGAATGCTCTTTAGCCAAGTCAGCAAATTTGCTTGGATTAGCAATTACATCAGCCAACACGCCTTCCGCTTTGGCTTTAGCCAAGCTGCCTGCCAAACCTTCACCCAATGGGAACAAGATGTGGTTCGCCGAAGCCATTTCGCCTTTGGTAAAGCTTTCTGGATTGCTGTTGTAAAACTCAAGACAAGCCGCGTCGTCAGCTTCAACCACAGGGATAGCAGATTCAAGCAAAGTACCGATGATTTCTTCGGTCGTTGGCGCAGTAACGCCTTGTTGTTTTGCGGTTTGCAACAGCAATTCGCGCAAGATCAATTCTTGGATCGCTGCATCACGTGGGCTTTCTGCCTCGCCGTGTTGTGCCAATTCGCTTTCAATTTGTGCTTCGCTGATTTCAACGCCGTTTACGATAATTGCCATGATTTAAATCCTGTTGGTCATGAAAAACCCAGGCCATAACGAAAAATTGCGCCATAGGCGCTAAAAATTCCCCTCTCCCACCTAGGGAGAGGGTTGGGGTGAGGGGATCATATCGGCAGGCCGATATGATCGTTAAAGCTGGGTTATAAAATATTGTGCCAGTAGCTTACCCGTATTATTTATGGGTGAATAGGCCGATTATCAAGTGCTTAATCGAGACCCACTTTCAAGGCATCAAACCAATCAATAAAACGCTTTACGTCTTCGCCCCGATAAATCGCGCCGTGCTGCGGACAGAGCAATTCAATATCCAACTCGCGCACGCGATCAATCCAATGTTTTTTCGCGGTATTGCTGCCCATCCAGCGGCGGTGGAAGCCTTCGGCAAAACGAATATGGCGGTCAAAATCTTCGACGTAGAGCGATGAATCAGCATCGGGCAACAAAGCCGCGCCAATATCGCCGCAAAACAGTAATTTACAGGCTGGATCGTACAAATGGAAATTACCCGATGAATG
Organism: uncultured Deefgea sp.; assembly: GCA_963511125.1. Lineage (GTDB taxonomy): Bacteria > Pseudomonadota > Gammaproteobacteria > Burkholderiales > Chitinibacteraceae > Deefgea. The sequence continues at coordinate 8,161 of CAUPHX010000121.1, forward strand.
CAAATAATGCGCGGGCACAATCGTTAAGGCCGCGTTGCCGATCATCAGCGTGCCGCCCTCATCGGGAATCCCGACAATCGTATTGTCTTCGCCGCCAAAGTGCGGGATAAACCCGCCCCACAAGCCAGACACATGACATTTGATTTGCGGATTAAAGTCATGCCATAAACCCAACGATGAAATCACATCCGGATCTTGATGCGAGGAAAAAATTCGCTGTACGGTACGTGGATCGATGACTTCCGACAACGCGGCGAATACCGCTGGAAACACTTCTGAGCCGCCCGGATCACAGAGCAAACTATCCGCGCCGGTGGTGACGACATATTCATTGGTGTCGATTAAATGATTCGGCCGTGCTGGGTCGCGCGATATGGCAAACCAGCGGTGCTCGGCGGCGCTAGCGATCAGAAGTGCTTTTTTCATATTTATTCTCAGACTAAGGTTTGAGTGATGCGGCTTAGGGCATCAAGCCGTGGCAGTACCGCTGCAATTTTTTGCGCAAACTCTTCGGATAATTCATCCAGTACCGTACGTAAATCACCGCTATACGCCGATTCAATTCGCGCCGAACGCGCCAAAACCAAACCAAACGTACAGGTTCGGTAGGCGTCCTCCAGGCATTCACTAAAATGCGCGCCGCCGCGAAAAGAAACCATTCGTGACCGCGTTTTCTCCATTGCTGGGGTCAGCATTTGCGCCACTTTGTCTGAAAATGCTGCCGCATCGGTCAAACGCGCAAGTCGTCGTTCGGCCTGCAAGCGTGCCGTTGCCATCGCCAACAGTTCTTGCGCCAATAAGCCTAGTCGAT
>CAUPHX010000122.1:0-8957 GCA_963511125.1 uncultured Deefgea sp.
ATTTAATTCTTGCCCTGTGATTTCACCCAGCATTTTTTTTCTTGAAACACCAATCAATATTGGTGCAGCTAATTGCCGCCTGATTAAGTCAATGGATTGAAACAAGGCAATATTGTGCTCCAAGCTTTTACCAAAACCAAAACCGGGATCAGCCACAATTCGATTCGACGCAATCCCTGATTGCAATGCATGTTCAATGCGCTCCGCAAGATACTGCGTAACCTCTTGCACTACATTTTGATAGCTTGGAGCAAGTTGCATTGTCTGCGGATCGCCCTGCTTATGCATCAAACAGATGCCAACTTGGCTATTGCTCAGTAACTCAATCGCACCTGCGCCTTCCAAAGCTGAAATATCGTTGACTAGGTCAACCCCAGCGTCGATGGCAGCACGCATTACCTCAGGTTTTCTTGTATCAATCGACTAAGGCACATTCAAACTAGATAGTGCCTGTATAACAGGAATAACGCGGCGTATTTCATCCTCTACCGACACGACTACTGCACCAGGGCGAGTAGACTCACCACCGATATCTAAAATATCAGCACCTTCTCTGAGTAACTTTTCTGCATGCGCCACCGCATGCACCAAAGTATCGTGTTGACCACCATCGGAAAATGAATCTGGCGTTACATTAACAATTCCCATTACCCATGGCCGATTCAAATCAAGCTGAAATCGTCCACACGAAAAGAATGGCATACAATTCCTAGTCGAGAAAAAAGGCGACCAAGGTCGCCTTTTTTAAATTAAACAATCCAATTTTAGAATTCTGTTGCTGGCGTAACAGAAGCTTCAGTGCCGCCCGTTGGCAGATTGCCAACATCAAGAGATGGAATACTAACCACTACTGCTGGCGTACCTTTCGGTGGGCGTGGCTCGCGTCCGGCCATAATATCCAACACCTGCTCACGATCAATCGTTTCCCACTCCATCAGCGCAGAGGTCATTGCTTCTACTTTATCGCGATTTTCTTCCAAAATCTTTTGTGCAACTGCATATTGCTCATCAATAATGCGGCGAATTTCAGCATCCACCTGCATCATGGTCGCTTCAGACATATTCTTATGCGTGGTGACCGAGCGACCAAGGAAAACTTCTCCTTCATTATCGCCATAGACCATTGGGCCTAACTTTTCAGTCATACCGTAACGCGTCACCATATCACGAGCCATACCCGTTGCACGCTCAAAGTCATTGGATGCGCCGGTAGAAATCCGATGAATGAACAAATCCTCAGCAATACGACCACCAAACAGAATCGACAAACGATTGAGCATTTGGTCTTTATACAGCGAGAAACTATCTCGTTCTGGCAACTGCCAAGTTAAACCCAAAGCACGACCGCGTGGCATGATCGTAACTTTGTGTACAGGATCCGTACCTGGCAATATCTCAGCAACGACCGCATGGCCTGATTCATGATATGCCGTTGCGCGGCGATCATCTTCAGTCATCACCATGCTGCGACGCTCTGGCCCCATATAAATTTTGTCTTTAGCTGATTCAAAATCATCCATATCGACCAAGCGCTTATTGCGGCGAGCAGCAAATAGAGCGGCTTCATTGACCAAATTGGCTAAATCAGCACCGGACATTCCAGGTGTACCGCGTGCAATAATTGAGGCATCAACATCATTCGCAATTGGAACTTTGCGCATATGCACCGCAAGGATTTGCTCACGACCACGAATATCAGGCAATGCAACTGTCACTTGACGATCAAATCGACCTGGACGCAGCAAGGCAGGATCAAGTACGTCAGGGCGATTGGTTGCCGCAATAACGATAATCCCTGAGTTACCTTCAAAGCCATCCATCTCAACCAGCATCTGATTCAATGTTTGTTCGCGCTCATCATTACCACCACCCATACCTGCACCACGTTGGCGACCTACGGCATCGATTTCATCGATAAAAATAATGCACGGAGCGTTTTTCTTCGCGTTCTCGAACATATCGCGAACACGCGCGGCCCCCACGCCAACAAACATTTCAACGAAATCAGAACCCGAAATCGAGAAAAATGGCACTTTGGCTTCACCAGCAATCGCTTTTGCCAGCAAGGTTTTACCCGTACCAGGAGAGCCAACCAGCAAAATGCCGCAAGGCATCCGACCACCTAAACTTTGATATTTACTTGGATCACGCAGGTAATCCACAATTTCAGAGACTTCCGCTTTGGCTTCATCACAACCTGCAACATCCGCAAATGTCACTGAGTTATTATTTTCATCAAGCATTTTGGCTTTTGATTTACCAAAACTAAATGCTCCACCTTTACCGCCGCCTTGCATCTTATTCATAAAGAAGATCCAAACGCCGATCAGCAACAGCATCGGAGCCCAGTTCACCAATAGGCTCATCAGCAAGCCTTGTTCTTCTTCTGCTTTCGCTGCAAATTTCACATTGTGTTTAATCAACGTGTCAACCAAGCGAAAATCAAAGGGCGCCAAAGTAGAATAAGAAGTCCCATCCGATTTTTTGCCACGGATCAATTGACCGCGGAGTGGATTGCCTTCAATTTCTGCACTCGCAATTTTACCCTGCTCTACATCCACCATAAATTGTGAATACGGCAGTTGGCTTGCACCATCTTGACGTTTTGCAAATTGATTAAACACCGTCATTAGCACTAAGCCAACGATCAGCCAAATGGCGATATTCTTGCCGAGATTATTCAAGGCTTTACTCCTGAGTTTCTAAAACGGGTATAAATTCTATTTTACGCGTTTAAGATTTTTTTTGTTTGCCCAATAAATAGACTTCTGGGCTACGGTCACGTGATGCTTTAGGTTTTCGAGTGACAACAGACGTAAAAGTTTCCCGCATTGCTGCCATATATTCGGTAAATCCATAGCCCTGAAACACTTTAACTAAAAAATGCCCGCCAGGTTTAAGTTGCTCACGTGCAAATTCTAAGCCTAGCTCACACAAATACATACTGCGCGCCTGATCAGTATCAGCATTACCCGTTATATTGGGGGCAATATCGCAAAGCACAAGGTCTAGTAAACGACCATTTAGCAGCGCATTAAATTCAGCTAAGACCTCATCATCACGAAAGTCACCTAATAAAAATTCAACACCACGAATTGGCGTCATTTCTAACAAGTCCAACGCAAAAACGCGCCCACTCGGTCCCACTTTATTCGCAGCCACTTGGCACCAACTTCCTGGTGCGGCCCCCAAGTCGGCCACCCACAAGCCCTGCTTTAGTAATTTATCTTTCTCATCAATTTCAAGTAGCTTATACGCAGCACGTGCACGATAGCCATCTTTTTTGGCCATTTGCACGTAGTGATCATTAACATGCTCTTGTAGCCATACATTACTGGAATTAGAACGAGCCATCAGGTAGACTATCCGGTTATTTCAAGGTTTTTAGGGTTTAATCTCATGTTACAACTCAGTGCAGATCAATGCCGCCACTTGCGTAGCTTAGCGCATCATCTTAATCCGGTCGTGATGATTGGCAATAATGGCCTGACAGAATCTGTGATGCGCGAAATTGCTATCAACTTAGATGCTCATGAATTGATTAAAATTCGTATCTTAGGTGATGACCGCGAAGCGCGGGTGCAATTTATGGAACAAATTTGTGCTGAGTTAGAAGCTTGCCCAGTACAACACCTCGGTAAATTACTGCTTATTTTCCGCCCAAGCAATACAGACAAACCGAAGATTTTGTTGCCGAAGCAAAAGAAAGCACCAAAGTAAAAAAGTTGGGCGGCTTAGCCGCCCTTTTTTATTACTTTTTTAAAGTGCATCCGCAAAAATTTTATGACTAACGTGCGGTACATAAGCATAAAATTTTTGCTTCAATATTTAGCGCTCGCTAGACCAAATATAAACTAAACCCAACACGCTTTGTAGTAAATAAATCAAGCTAGAGATCGTATGCCACTGAGCGAGTCCGCCGCCAAACATGCCTTCTGCAGCATGACTCACTGCTGGTTTTAAATCAGCGATCAACGGAAAAATTGCAAACTGGTTGATCAAGGTACAAAACAACATCCCTAGCACTAGCCAGAGGCGAAAGCCTTGAAATGCACGTAAGCCATCCGTCCATATCCACCAGATTGCTATAAAAATCCCAGCTACAATGCCAAACCAGCCAATAACATGAAATAACTTCCCTGCCACCATGCCAGCAACTGCTTTATCCAAACTGGCAAACAGGGCTGGCGCCACCACGATGCCGATGACCCACAGTCCACCAATCCAGAGCGTGGTAAGTATATTCTTTAGACCATTACCCATGATGTATATGGATGCAGCAATTACGTGCAATCTTCTACACGCAGATACCCCACCCTACTCCGCAATAAATTAAAGGTATTGAACAGCCAAAATTTCATACTCACGAATGCCGCCCGGAGCCATTACTTCAGCAACGTCTTCAGCATATTTACCAATCAAAGCGCGAGCAATCGGACTAGAAACCGAAATTTTACCAGCTTTAATATCCGCTTCGTCATCACCGACGATTTGGTAAGTCACTTCGACTTCTGTATCCAAATCTTGCAACAAAATTGTCGCGCCAAATACCACACGGCCTTCTGCTGTTTCTGCTAAATCTTTTGGATCAATAATTTGCCCATTTGACAATTTACCTTCCAACTCAGCAATACGGCCCTCAACAAAGCCTTGCTTTTCTTTAGCCGCATCGTACTCAGCGTTCTCAGACAAATCGCCGTGTGAGCGCGCTTCGGCAATCGCCGCAATCACGGATGGACGCTCCACGCTTTTTAAATGGGCCAACTCAACCTTGAGTCTTTCAGCACCAACCACGGTGAGTGGGACTTTAATCATGCTCTTTCTCCACTTAGCAGGAATAGCCCTGCCAATAAAAACAAGAGCCGCCATCCCACGAGGGAGCAGCGGCTTCAACTTTAAGTACAGTACGTTATCAGTTTTTCAGTTGCAAATGCAAGTCTTGCAAGCTGTAAACATTTAATTCTTTCATATCGCGAATACCAACACACGCCGCTTTGGCACCTGCAATCGTTGTAAACACGGGTAATTTGGCTTTCAGTGCTTCATGACGAATCGAGTAGCTGTCTTGAATCGCTTGGCGACGCTCATCCACCGTATTAAAGATCATGCCAACTTGACCATTCACAATCATATCAACGATATGTGGACGGCCTTCAGTCACTTTATTCACGGCAGTCACTGCAATACCTGCGGCTTCAATTTCAGCTGCAGTGCCTTTTGTTGCCAGCACTTTAAAGCCCAAACTTGCCATGATGGCGGCACATTCGATGGCGACTGGCTTATCACCTTCGCGAACCGAAATAAACACACTACCATTGCTTGGCAACACAACACCCGCCGCTAATTGTGACTTCACAAAAGCTTCTGCAAAGGTAGTACCCACACCCATGACTTCACCCGTTGACTTCATTTCTGGTCCCAGAATTGAATCGACGCCAGGGAATTTAGCAAATGGGAATACCGCTTCTTTCACTGAAAAATACGGTGGAATCACTTCAGTCGTCACACCTTGCGACACCAAAGATTGGCCCACCATACAGCGCGCAGCCACCATAGCAAGTGGGATCGCGGTTGCTTTCGAAACATACGGCACGGTACGTGAAGCACGTGGATTAACTTCCAGCACGAAGACTTTAGCATCATCGCCCTTACCTTGAATCGCAAATTGCACGTTCATCAAGCCAATCACGTTTAAGCCTTTGGCCATCAACACGGTTTGGCGACGCAATTCGTCTTGCAGCTCTTTGCTCAATGAATACGGTGGCAATGAGCAAGCCGAGTCACCTGAGTGAACACCAGCTTGTTCGATGTGCTCCATAATGCCGCCGATAATCACATCGGTGCCATCACAAATCGCATCCACATCGACTTCAATCGCGTCGTTCAAGAAACGATCCAAGAGCACAGGGCTATCATTCGATACTTTGACCGCTTCGCGCATATAGCGCTCAAGATCTTTGTCTGAATGAACGATTTCCATCGCGCGGCCGCCCAATAAATACGATGGACGAACCACCAGCGGGTAGCCCAATTCACGCGCCAAATGCAGTGCATCTTGCTCATTACGCGCAGTGGCGTTTGGCGGTTGACGCAATTGCAAATCTTGCAATAATTTTTGGAAACGCTCGCGATCTTCGGCGGCGTCAATCATATCTGGGCTAGTACCCACAATCGGCACACCGTTGGCTTCCAGCGCACGCGCCAATTTCAATGGCGTTTGACCACCGTACTGAACGATCACGCCGAATGGTTTTTCAACCGCAACGATTTCCAATACGTCTTCTAAGGTCAATGGCTCGAAGTACAAGCGATCAGACGTATCGTAGTCAGTTGAAACGGTTTCTGGGTTGCAATTGACCATGATGGTTTCGTAACCATCTTCACGCAACGCCAAAGCGGCATGTACGCAGCAATAGTCAAATTCGATACCTTGACCAATCCGGTTCGGGCCACCGCCCAAGATCATCACTTTCTTTTTGTCCGTTGGTGCTGCTTCGCATTCTTCTTCATACGTCGAATACATATAAGCAGTATCGCTCGCAAACTCAGCTGCGCAGGTATCTACACGCTTATACACTGGGCGAATACCAAACGCGTGGCGCGCTTTGCGCACTGCATTTTGATCGCAACCGAGTAAAGTACCCAAACGGCGATCTGAGAAACCTTTGCGTTTCAATTTGCGGAATTCAAGCTTAGTAACGCTATCCACTGAACGACCACGCAATGCAGCTTCGTCATTCAAGATGTCTTCAATTTGCACCAAGAACCAAGGATCGATTTTTGAAATATTGTGAACTTCGTCCAAGGTCAAGCCAACGCGGAAAGCATCTGCGACATACCACAAGCGCTCTGGACCAGGTGTTGCTATTTCTGATTCGATCTTGGTACGATCGGTACAAATTTCGTCAAAGCCTGACATGCCTGTTTCCAAGCCACGTAACGCTTTTTGTAGTGATTCTTGCTGAGTGCGGCCAATCGCCATCACTTCGCCAACCGACTTCATTTGGGTCGTTAGACGATCATTGGCTTGCGGGAATTTCTCGAAGGCGAAACGAGGAATCTTCGTTACCACGTAATCAATCGAAGGCTCAAATGACGCTGGCGTTTTGCCACCCGTAATTTCATTTTTGAGTTCATCGAGCGTGTAACCCACCGCCAATTTTGCCGCCACTTTTGCAATCGGGAAACCCGTTGCTTTTGATGCCAAAGCGCTTGAGCGCGACACACGTGGGTTCATTTCGATCACAATCAAACGGCCATCGGCAGGATTGACTGAAAATTGCACGTTCGAGCCGCCCGTATCCACACCGATTTCACGCAGAACCGCAATCGATGCATTACGCATGATTTGGTATTCTTTGTCCGTCAATGTTTGCGCCGGCGCAACCGTGATCGAGTCACCGGTATGCACACCCATCGGGTCTAAGTTTTCAATCGAGCAGATGATGATGCAGTTGTCGTTCTTATCACGAACCACTTCCATCTCGTATTCTTTCCAACCGAGTAGCGACTCTTCAATCAACAATTCTTTGGTTGGCGACAAATCAAGACCACGGGTACAGATCTCAATGAATTCCTGCATATTGTAGGCAATACCACCACCCGAGCCGCCCATTGTGAACGAAGGACGAATAATCGTCGGGAAGCCCACTTGTGCTTGTACAGCCAATGACTCTTCAAGGCTGTGTGCAATCCCTGAGCGCGCCGAACCCAAACCAATTTTATCCATCGCCAATTTGAATTTTTGGCGATCTTCCGCTTTGTCGATTGCTTCTGGGGTCGCGCCGATCAATTCAACTTTATATTTATCCAACACGCCGTGGTGCCATAGATCCAAGGCGCAATTCAAAGCGGTTTGGCCACCCATCGTTGGCAAGATCGCATCTGGGCGTTCTTTTTCGATGATTTTTTCCACAACTTGCCACGTAATCGGCTCGATGTAGGTCACATCAGCCATATTCGGGTCGGTCATAATGGTGGCTGGGTTGCTATTCACCAGAATGACTTTGTAACCTTCTTCGCGCAGCGCTTTACAAGCTTGCGCGCCAGAATAGTCAAACTCACACGCTTGGCCGATCACAATCGGGCCTGCGCCAATAATCAAAATGCTTTTAAGGTCGGTACGTTTTGGCATTGCTCTTGTCCTTAGTGTTTCTTCTCAATGACGGTCTTGACGCTATCGCCAACGGGCTGCACTACCGACGGGTGGGTCAGGTAGTAGTAGCCGGCCGCAATTGCCGCAAGAAACACGCAAAAAAAGATCAGTTTCAGTATGCGGGTCACAAAAAAATACCCGACCACCACAAGAACAATCGTACCCCAACCGATCGGTTGCGAAGCAAAAAACTGTCCGAGTGATGCAATCAGGTTTTCCATGACTTAAGCTTTTTTCGCGCTCATCGCAGCGATAAATTTATCAAACAAATACGCCACATCGTGTGGGCCAGGACTCGCTTCTGGGTGACCTTGGAACGAGAACGCAGGCGTATCAGTCAATTCGATACCTTGCACCGTACCGTCAAACAATGAGCGATGCGTGACGCGCACATTGGCTGGCAAGCTGGTTTCATCCACTTGGAAGCCATGATTCTGACTGGTAATCATCACGTGCTTGCTGTCCAAATCTTGCACTGGATGGTTCGCGCCGTGGTGACCAAACTTCATCTTGCTGGTTTTGCCGCCAGCAGCCAAACCGAGTAATTGATGACCTAAGCAGATACCAAAAATCGGTAGCTTCTTCGCCAACAACTCTTGAATTGCAGTAATCGCGTAATCACATGGCTCTGGATCGCCAGGGCCATTTGACAAGAACACACCATCCGGATTGAGTGCCAATACATCTGACGCAGAAGTTTGCGCAGGAACGACCGTCAATTTGCAACCACGCTCAGCGAGCATACGCAAGATATTGTGTTTCACACCAAAGTCGTACGCCACCACATGGAACTTTGGATTGG
>CAUPHX010000123.1:0-8952 GCA_963511125.1 uncultured Deefgea sp.
TGGTGCGTGCTCAGTTAAAGCGAAACCGTAGATTATAAAGCCTGCTTGGCAGTAATGGGGAATGACGATAAAAAATCGCCGCGGCTTTTCTGCTTTGTACGAAGAGTCGAGCCTAAACACATCAAAATCATGTGTTTTATCATCATGACGGGGGCAAGAAAAACGCCCCTATTGTTGAGAATGGGGCGTCTGGTCGGCGATTTACAATTGGCGCTGTGATTAGAGTGCTACTTGGCTACGGCTCAAGGCTGTATTCAAATAAATCGTATGCCATTTGTTGTTCTAGCAAGGTTTGGGCACGAATTTTTGAATGGCCTTGCTCGGTGATAATGGCGTATTCATACAGCGGGGTGTAAACCGTTTTGCTCGCAATAATTCGAGGTGTTTGTTGGTGCGTGCTCATCGCTGGAAGTAATAGTGCCGGCTGGTAGTCCAGCTTGTCGCCACCAATTGAAGGGCGAATCATTGCGACATCCGCTGCGCCCGCTAAAATTTCAACCCCCATTCTGACTGTGCTCTGTGAATCTTGCTCTATCCAGCGCACCGATCCGATCAGCCAATGACTTTGGCCTTGGTTGCGTAGTGCAATAATTTCGCCTGCTCTGGCGTATTCATGCGGAATTTTCTGCGCAAGCAAGGCGTAGCCGCAAGGACTCTCGTCCGTAATTTTCCAGTTTGAAGTTGTGACCTCGACAGCGCTTGGTATTGCATCGTGTAGCTCTGATTGCGGTAAAAGGCTACGCCCTTGATTGAGGTTGAGGCAAATGGCACGTAAGCCAAAACAGATTTCAGCTTGGTTCGCCGTGTTGAGGCGATTAAAGCTTCGCTTGCTGCCATTATCCCAGTGCTGCGTAATGCGTTTTAGTGTTTCTAACCAACGTTGATGATGGGTTCGCTCACTCGCTTTGGGGGTCTGTGTTGATACCGAGTCATAGGCCAGCTCCAGTTCTCGAATCAAGCGGGTGGTGTCGAGCAGAATCGCTGCGCCAGAAAAGCGATTTAGGTTTTGTTCGCCTAAAAAATGAGGGGCAAGATCTTCATCCAGACAAACCAAAAATACATCGCTTTGATGACTGAGTTCGGCCGCAGATTTAAGCTCGGCGTGGCGGGCGAATTGCTGGGTAATTTCAAAGAGATGTTGTAATTCACGCGGACTAAAACGTTTTGGGTTGCTCAGTGGCATGAGCAGTAAATATTTATACAGGCTGGCGGTCGATTGCGCGCTCTCGGTATTGATTTCATCCAAAAATTTATGTTCACTCGCAAAGCGAAATAGTTTGTGAGTGTCTAGCCAGTAATATTCCGGCAGCAGTAAATAGGCCAAGCAAGATAGATTTTGAATGAATCGATGCGTGTTTAATATTTGCAACGTCAGGCTAGGCAGCTGCTTATTTTTGCCGAACAAATAGCGTTTATTCAGGCGGCCTTGTAGTACCAATTTATATGAAAAGCTGAGCTCGAGACACAGGTCGAGAACGAGATGAACATTGATCAGGTCTTGCGCTTTGTAGGGGATTGCATTGAGTTGGTAAGTCGCCAGATAGGCATTGTGCAGAAGTTCAAATTCGACTTGATAGGCCTCTAGTAATGCAAATCGATCATCGGGGTCTAGAGTCGTCCGATTAAAAGCGTGCAGCGCAGCATGTAATTGCTCAATTGAGCCTATCACATCGGCGGCAGGGAGTTGGCTTAGCCATAGTTTTAGCCGCTTTAGATTGAGCTCGGTCTGGCCTTTGAATTGATCTTGTGCTGCTGGCGTATAGAGTTGTAAGTGATTCATATTGATTTTGGCCTAAGGCGCGGTGCTTGAATGGGCTGATTGATGTGCTGGCAATGCGATTGCGAGCGCGTGAATGTGGCCTGATGGTATTGCTATTTTTAGTGCGCAATTGATTGTATTGCCAGAGATTATATTGCCAGAAAAACCGCCAAACGGATTTGGCGGTTTTTTACTTGCGTAGACCTTTGCTGATGAGCTCTTGTTCGACCAGCGCTGCAATTCGAGGGGCGAGTTTAGCTTCGAGTTCTTGGCTAATTTCGCTGGTCAGTTGGCGTAGGGTGTCGCCATAAAATTGCGCCATTAATTTGGAGAAATGCTGCCGAGCTAATTGTTCAACTTCACTCGCTATATCGACGGCGAGTTGCGCGCCAACAATTGCGGTTAGCTCCTCGATTGCATCGCTGTTGAGGTATTCAGGTTTAGGTTCAGAAACAGGCGTGCTACTTGCTTCGATGGCAAAGTTCGTCGGGGCGTCTTTGGGTTTTGAGCCAAAGTCAAGGTTTTCCAATTCTTCTGGCTTAATACTAGGTTCTTTTTTGTCTTCGCTGAGCGTCACTTCAAAGCGCGGTTCAATGTCGATGCTGCTCAGACTAAGGTCGGCAGTTTGGTGGTCATCGTCCTCCCAATACAAACGATTCGGCGCCGCTGACTCGGTGACCGTCCTTGCTGTTAACACTTCAGGCACGAACACTGTGCTGGCTTCGGCTTCGGCTTCGGCTTCGGCTTCGGCTTCGGCGATGGTCGGGCTGTCGATGCCGACCGTCTTTGCGCTGTCTTGTGTTGATTCTTGCTCTGCTAGATCGAGGTCTAAGTCGAAGTCCACCAAGACATCCTGTGCATCTTGTACGACTGGCTCGTTGATTTGGCTGATCGCGGGTACTTCATCTTGGGTTAAGTTTTCGATGTGATTCGCGCGGGTATCCGTATTAAACGCATCAATACTTAATTCTTGACTCGGCGTTGAGTACGTATTTTCTGGTGTAAATGCGTTGGCAAAATCCAGTACTAAATCATCGGCAACAAACTCAATCGAAGGCTCGACTTGAATCTGCGTCGGTTTGTTGGTCGGGATAAGCAGTGGCGTATTGATGGCGTCCAAATCCAGCAATGGTAAATCTAAAAAAACGGGTGTTTCGGTGAATGGCGCGTGGTGCGTCGGACGTGGGTTTTCGGCAAAGCGGGGTATGTCGTTAGCAAGATTTACAGCGCTTGGCTCTATGGCAATACCTGGCTTTTTGTTCGTTGCCGGTGTTTTGCTAATCGTGGGTTCAAACATCAAGCTAGGAATGGCTAGCTCATTTTCACTGGCCAATCGTTCGGCTAATTTTTGCCGTGCTTTGGCCGATTGTGCTTCTGCAAGACTACGTTCAATACTTTCAATTTTATGTATCAAATCTTCGTTGATGACGTCGGTCAGGATCGGTATGTCAAACGCTTCGGGCGCGATGTCCGTGAGAATGGGGATGTTCTCAAATTGCTGGCCGGCAGGGCTGCGATGGCGGGCCATCAGCGCGTCCATTTTGTTAAACAATGGATTTACCGAGTCTTCATTCTGGATTTGTTTCTGATCAGCCACGGTTGAGCAGCTCCTGCATGTCGGTCGCATTCGGGGTATACCCTTGTGCTTTATAGGCTGCCCAGCGTTGGCGGGCCGCCGCTTTGAGTTCTTCGTCGGTGTCGACAATTTCAATCAATCGACCATATTCAGCAAATCGCGGTGCAATATGATCGGTCCAGTTAAAGAGTATATCGCGTGGCGTGATGATTTCGACACGATGATCAATAATGATTGGCGTTTCTGCTGCAAACGATGCATCAGCTTGGCAATGCGGCAGAAAACCTGCGGGTGGCATTTCCCACAACAGGCTATCTATCGCCTTGGTCGCCGCTTCTGAGCCTGTGAGGATGACCATGCGCTTACTTTGCATCAGCGCCTTGCCAACTAACTGGCAGAGCGCGGATTCGCGGTTGTTCACATTAAAGTAGAAAGAGATTTCCATGGGTGAGGAGTGAGGAGTGAAGGGTGAGGAGTGAGGAATTTACACCTCACACCTCACACCTCACGCCTTACTGTGTGCTCCGTAGGTATTCAACGAGTAATGGCACCGGACGACCCGTTGCACCTTTGGCTGCTCCCGATTTCCACGCGGTTCCGGCAATATCCAAATGCGCCCATTTGTACTTTTTGGTAAAGCGCGATAGGAAAGCGGCTGCGGTGATGGAGCCAGCAGGGCGACCGCCAATATTGGCCATGTCGGCAAAGTTGGATTTGAGTTGCTCTTGGTATTCGTCAAACAAAGGCATTTGCCATGCTTTGTCGTCGGTTTGGCGCGAGGCTTTGAGTAAATCAGCCGCGAGATCGTCATCATTGGCAAATAGACCGCTGGTGGTATGGCCCAGCGCAATAATGCACGCCCCAGTGAGGGTTGCAATGTCGATCACTGCGGCAGGCTCGAAGCGTTCGACATAGGTCAGCGCGTCGCACAAAATCAGTCGACCTTCCGCATCGGTATTGAGAATTTCAATCGTTTTGCCGCTCATGCTGGTGACAATGTCGCCCGGCTTCACGGCGTTGCCATTGGGCATGTTTTCGCAGGCAGGAATCACACCAACGAGATTGATTTTTAAATCAAGTTCAGCAACTGCGCGGAATACGCCCAATACGGTGGCTGCGCCACACATATCGTATTTCATCTCGTCCATGCCTTCGCCTGGCTTGAGTGAAATACCGCCCGAGTCAAACGTAATGCCTTTGCCGACCAGTACCGTCGGTGCGGTTTTTTTATCGGCGTTGCGGTATTCCATGACGATGAATTTCGGCGGAATAATCGAGCCTTTGGCAACAGAGAGGAATGAACCCATTTTTAAGGTTTCAAGTTCTTCTTGTTCTAAAACATGGCAAGAAAAATCGTAGGTGTGCGCCAAATGCTGCGCGGTGGCGGCAAGGTAGTCTGGCGTGCACACATTGGGTGGTAAGTTACCCAAATCACGGGTTAAATTCATGCCATGCGCCACACCAAGGCCGTACACCAAGCCGGCTTCGACGGCGACAATATCGGATTTCTTCGGTGCGAGTAGACTCACTAATTCAAGCGTGGTGGCTGGCGCAGGCTCTGATTTGAACTGCTCAAAGCGGTACGATTCCAGCATCAAGGCTTGGACTAGCTCTTGAGCCAAGATTTCGTTATCTTGTTTTTTGTATTGCGCAAGCGACAAGGCGAGGCAAACTGAGGTGTTTTTGCTGGCAATCAGCGCTTTGGCAATCTGGCTGGCGGCGGTGCGGATTTCTTTGGCATTCGGTTCTTTGCCAAGTTGTACCAAGAGCGCGCGCTTAAAGCCAAGACTGGCTGGCAAGCCCAAGGTGAGAGTGCTACCCGCTTTGGCTGCCAGTTCGCCATCTTTGATTGCAGTACTAAATAAATGTCCGCATGTAATATCTAGATCTTTGGCAAATGCGGGCAATTTTTCGCCGAGAACAGGTAAAACGACGCAATCTGCATGCTCGGGGCTAGGGGAAACTCTGGTTAATTCCATGAAAGGCTCCTGGTTGGGGCTGGCACTGCTAAACATTGGGGCAAAATTGCTCTGATGGGCTGATTATTCACTGACCCTCGGGCCAAGTCAAAAGACTGATATAAATATTCCATGCTGTTTCGAAAAACATTAATTCATGAAATGACTTGGGTGGCCTTTGGGCTATTCGTCGTTTTACTCGTCATTGTGATGACCTCGCAGGTTGTTCGTCTCTTGGGTGAGGCGGCAATTGGAACCCTGGCCTCGTCTGCGGTATGGACGGTGATGGGCTTTGCTGCGGTGCGTTACTTTCCGATTCTATTCTCGCTGATGTTGTTTATCTCGATTTTGTCGGTGTTAACGCGGCTCTGGAAAGACCATGAAATGGTTGTGTGGTTTGCGGCGGGTCAATCGGTTCGAAGCTTTATTTTACCCGTATTACAAATGGGCGTGCCGGTGGTGCTGTTGATTGCAGCGCTGTCTTTATTTGTTTCTCCATGGGCGCAGCTAAAAGGGCGTGAGTATCGGGCGGCGAGTTTAAAGAACGAAGAGGTATCGCAGGTTTCCCCTGGCGTGTTTCGTGAATCGCGCGGCGCGGATCGTGTTTACTTTATCGAGAATTTTTCGGGTGAAGGTGGACAGGGCGAAAATGTGTTTGTGCAAGTTCGTCAGGAAGGCAAAATTTCCACGGTGTTAGCCAATCGGGGTGGCATGTTTGTTGATGAGGCGGGGGACCGCTGGATGTGGCTGAAGGACGCGACGGCGTATCAGGCGCTGGTAGGCTCACCCCAGTACGATATTTTGACCTTTAAAGAAGGCAAGGTGCGGGTAGAGAATCCAACCCAATCGGTGATTAGTCCGGGAACCGAGTCGATGCAGACGAAAGATCTGTGGCGCAGTGACGAGCTACAACACCAAGCCGAACTGGCGTGGCGAATTGCATTACCGATTCAAGCCTTTTTACTGATGCTCGCGGCGATTCCCTTGGCGTTTGCTAATCCACGCGGGGGTAAGGGTTATCACATGGTCATTGCGGCGCTGCTCGCGTTTGGCTATTACAATGGGATTAATGTGATGCAGGCGTGGTTGGCGGTCGGAAAGATTTCGCCATCGATTGGAATGTGGCCTTTACATGGTTTAGTGGCGCTGTTGGTCATTGGCTTGTTCTGGTGGCGTAGTCGAGTGCGAGGCTAATGGCATGAATCGTTTGAGCCGCTATGTATTTAAGTCGGTGTTTGGCTATGTACTGATTACCTTACTGGTGTTGACCAGTGTGTTTTTATTTTTTGACATGATCGCCGAGTTGCGCGATGTGGGCAAAGATGGATATACCTTGGAAAATGCGCTGGTGTATGTCGCATTAACTTTGCCAAGTCGCTTGTATCAGTTATTGCCAGTGGCCGTATTGATCGGCAGTATTTTTTCTTTGTCGGGCATGGCCGATACATCGCAAATCACCGTGATGCGTACCGCGGGCGTGTCGATTTTTCGCTTCAGTCTGTGGATGTTGCTGTGTGGTATTTCGTACGCCGTTCTAACCTTTTTAATCGGTGAGTTTGTAGCGCCAATGGGCAGTGAGGCGGCAAAGCGCTATCAAATTGAAGCCAAACAATCGGTGCTACTGAGTAAATTTCGTTCCGGTGTTTGGGTCAAAGATGGGCCAAATATTATGAATGTCTCGGTGATGAATCCCGATATGAGTCTTGAGGGTATTCGCATCTATTCACTTAGCGATAATGCCAAACTATCTCATATCTATGATGCCGGACGCGCCACCTATGAGCGCGATCAACGCTGGCATTTAGTCGGCGTGAAGCGCACCGATTTTTATGAAGATAAAGTCACAGTGACTGATCTGCCCAAGTTTATTTGGCGTAGCGAAGTCAATCCCGACATGCTCGCCGTGTTGATGATTAAGCCGCAGGAAATGTCAGTGGATGCCTTGCGCAGTTATATCGGGCATTTGGAAACGAATAAACAAAGCACCTTACGCTATGAACTCGCGTTCTGGGCGAAATTATTTTATCCATTGGCTTGTATCTCCATGATGCTGATTGCGCTGCCGTTCGCATTAGCGCAACGTCGGGCGGGTAATGTGGGCGTGAAAATCTTTTTGGGGATTTTGCTCGGCGTAACCTTTAATTTTGCAAGCCAGTTAGTCACTTATGTGGGCGAGTTGTACGCTTTGCCGCCGATGTTTGCGGCAAGCTTGCCCAGCGTAATCTTGATGAGCTTGGCCGTGTTTTTCTTGTGGCGACAAGATCGCGGCTGAGGGTTTACCTTGAATTTTAATTTTTATTTTATTGAGAAGAAACGATGTATATCTTGCTAACCGGCGGGGCTGGCTACATAGGCTCGCATACCTATATTGAACTGATCAAAGCTGGCTTTAAGCCGGTGATCTTAGATAACTTTAGCAACGCTAAACCTGAAGTCTTTAACCGCGTAAAAACCATTACCGGCCAAGACATCGAATGGGTGCAAGCCGATGTGCGTGATCGCGCCGCGCTCGATGCGGTGTTTGCAAAATGGCAATTTAGCGCCGTAGTGCATTTTGCTGGCTGGAAAGCCGTCGGTGAATCGGTCGCCAAACCACTGGAGTATTACGACAACAATGTCGTCGGTACATTGCGCTTGCTCGACGCGATGAAAGCGGCGAATGTCAAAAATCTGGTGTTTTCATCCAGCGCCACCGTGTATGGCGACCCGCATGCGGTGCCGATTTTGGAAGACTTCCCGCTGTCGGCGACCAATCCGTATGGCCGCAGCAAATTGATGGTCGAAGACATTTTGCGCGATTTACGGGTGGCCGAGCCGGAATGGAATATCGCTTTGCTGCGTTATTTTAATCCCGTTGGCGCGCATGAATCGGGCTTGATTGGCGAAGATCCGCAAGGTATCCCCAATAATTTAATGCCATTTGTGTCGCAAACCGCCGTCGGCAAACGCGCACAACTATCGGTATTTGGCGGTGACTACGCTACAGCGGATGGTACTGGCGTACGCGATTACATCCACGTCGTTGACCTTGCGATTGGCCACGTTAAAGCACTGCAAAAACTCGCCACCAATCCAGGCAATGTCACCGTGAGCTTGGGAACTGGCGTTGGTTATTCGGTGCTGGATATGGTCAAAGCCTTTGAGCAAGCCAGCGGAAAATCAGTGCCATATCAAATCGTCGCCCGTCGCCCCGGCGATATTGCGGCTTGTTATGCTAACCCGGCCAAAGCCTTGGCGGAACTGGGTTGGCGCGCGGAGAAATCCTTGCAAGATATGTGCAACGACAGCTGGCGCTGGCAAAGCCAAAATCCAAATGGCTACGGTGATTGAGTCTGCCTCATTGATTGCGGCAATGTTCAGATTTGGTGTTGATGGTTTTAAGTGCCTGCGGCACATTGTTTTACAGTCGCAATCCGCGACGAGGACTCACTTTTCTTGCTTCGCCAAGAAAAGTAAGCAAAAGAAGGCACCCGGGCGCTTAGACGGGAAGTTAAGCCCCTGCTCAACGAGCGTGGCACCGCATCAACACCTAATCCAATGGGATGGACTCCTTCCTCCTCAACGGCATCAATGTGCCAAACTGGAAGTATCAAACACCAGTCAAACAAAGTAAGGAGTCCACCATGTCTATTATGCGCGTTGGGATTGATTTAGCAAAA
>CAUPHX010000124.1:0-8930 GCA_963511125.1 uncultured Deefgea sp.
CCAGTCGGCCGCGCGCATTGCGTCTTCGTCGTGTTCAACGACGATCACCGTATTGTCTAAATCGCGCAGATGAATTAGCGTGCCGATCAGTCGGTCATTATCGCGTTGGTGCAGACCAATCGAAGGCTCGTCCAGCACGTACATGACGCCAGTCAGGCCAGAACCAATTTGGCTGGCGAGGCGAATCCGTTGTGCTTCGCCGCCCGACAGCGTGTCGGCACTGCGCTCAAGGCAGAGATAATCGAGTCCAACATTGACCAAAAAGCCCAAACGTTCGCCGACTTCTTTGACGATTTTTTCGGCAATCTGCGCTTTGGCGCCTTCGAGTTTCAAATTCTGGAAGAAGTGCAGTGTATCGCGCAAAGCCATTTGTGCAATGACGTGCAGGGTTACCCCCCCCACTCTAACGTGGCGTGCTTCGGTACGTAGACGCGCGCCATTACAGCTTGGGCAAACTTGGTTGTTTTGATATTTGGCGAGTTCTTCACGCACCGCCATTGAGTCGGTTTCTTTATAGCGGCGCTCTAAATTCGGGATAATCCCTTCGAATGAATGCACGCGCTCCACTTTATTGCCGCGTTCATTGGTGTACATAAAGGCGATTTCATCAAAGCCCGAGCCATACAAAATCGCATTTTGCACTTCTTCGGTCAGCTCATTCCACGCGGCGTTGATATCAAAACCATAATGCTCGGCGATGCTCATCAGCATTTGGAAATAAAACTGATTGCGCTTATCCCAGCCTTTCACCGCACCCGCCGCCAAGCTCAAATCGGGATGCGCCACGACGCGCCGTGGGTCAAAAAACGTGCGGTGGCCAAGGCCATCACACGACGGGCAAGCACCCATCGGGTTATTAAACGAGAACAAACGCGGCTCGAGTTCGGGCAAGCTGTAACTGCACACCGGACAGGCAAATTTGGCCGAGAACCAATGTTCTTTACCGCTTTCCATTTCCACCGCAATCGCGCGGCCTTCGGCGTGGCGCAGTGCAGTTTCAAAACTTTCCGCCAAGCGCTGCTGTAAATCGGCGCGCACTTTGAGGCGGTCGATCACCACATCAATGGTGTGTTTTTTGTTTTTGTCGAGTTTCGGTGTTTCATCGAGTTCAAACACTTCGCCGTCGATGCGCACCCGAACAAAACCTTGCGCACGTAAATCATCGAGCAGGTCAGCGTTTTCGCCTTTTTTGCCCATAATCACTGGCGCCAAGATCATCAGCTTGGTGTCTTCGGGCAGTGCCAACACATGGTCGACCATCTGGCTGACTGTTTGGCTCTCTAACGCTTGATTATGCTCGGGGCAAAACGGCGTGCCGACGCGGGCAAATAAGAGGCGTAGATAATCGTGAATTTCGGTGACAGTGCCTACCGTCGAGCGCGGATTGTGGCTGGTTGCTTTTTGCTCGATGGAGATCGCAGGCGAGAGGCCTTCGATCAAATCCACATCCGGCTTTTCCATCAATTGCAAAAATTGCCGTGCGTAGGCCGATAGCGATTCAACGTAACGTCGTTGACCTTCGGCATACAAAGTATCAAACGCCAGCGATGATTTACCCGAGCCAGACAGCCCAGTAATCACAATCAGTTTGCCGCGCGGCAAATCTAAATTGACGTTTTTTAAATTATGCGTACGGGCTCCGCGAATGCGGATCATCGGGATATCGGTTTGTTCAGTCGCACGGTACATATTCGGTCTCATTAAAGCCGCACAGCCCTGATATTTCAGTTCTGAATCAAAGATGACGCGAAGGCGATTCGCTAGCAGTGCCATTGACTATTTGGGCAAAGTTTTTATGGCAAGGCGTCGAAGTCGCAGACAGTACGTTTTGTACGGCAAGACGAGACAACGATGCAAGAAAATTTTTGCTTAAGCTCATAGCAAGGCGATGCCGATAAAGTCAGGTTTAAATTCAGGATTGAAATTGTGGGCGCGCAAGGCAATCGAGTAATATACCCTAAACCCAACTTCTTGAGACTCCTCACTATGGAAACTTCACACTATCGCCAGCCAGCGCTGGCATTGGCGGCGCAAGCGGGCCTTGGAAATAGTACGATCAGCGGCGAAGTGCCGAGCTTTTACGGCCATGTGGTCTTTATCACGAGTGAGCAGGGCGAGTATGTGGTGAAGTTCTCGCGGCAAGCTGGCCGCTTGGCGAGTGAAGTGAATGCTTTAAATCGTCTGCGTCCGCATAGCGTATTGCCGATGCCCGAGATTCTGTTTCACGGTCTTGTTGCCAGTGAGCAAGGCGATTTGGATACGCTACTGATGCCTAGATTGAGCGGTGTGCCAGCTTGGGAATTACCTGAGCCTTTGCCGAATCCTGAGCAAACCGCTCAAATGATTGTGGAGCAAATGTTAGGTTGGCATGCAGTCAGTGACACTCGTGGTTTTGAGCATACCGATGGTTCGTTCACAAACGAGTTTTTACCTGCATTTGAATCATGGGCGCAGCCTTTGCAGCAATTTATTGCATCAAGTGATTCGCCATTTTCGGCTGAGTTGCGTGCTGCGTATGCCAAATTATGGGACGAACGCGAGCGTTTTTTAGCGCCAATCACGGGGCCTTCATCGCTATGCCACGACGATCCTCATGCGTGTAATTTTCTATATGACGTGGTCACCGGTTTGCCAACGGCTGCGATTGATCCGTGCGACGTGGCGTTTCGTCATCGTGAACAGGATATTTTCCATTTGGCCGATGCCTATCCGCAATGGCGCTTGCTGGAAACCTATATCGAGCAATGTCCGCTGGCGGTAGGTTACGCGGCGCGGCGCTGGTTTTTCTCGCTGTGGGATGATGTGAAGCACAGCGTGAATGTGGGCTGGTACGATGCGCCATGGTTTGCCGCGAAGTTCACACGCTTGGCCGAAACGGACGCTGGTTTTGCTGAATTGGCGAGCGCGGCGAATCGAGCGCATCCGGCGAAGTTAGAAATTTAATTGCGTGTTGATGGGTATATTTATGTGGCCTATATTTATTAATTGCTGCATTGATATACCTGAAGATATTTTTTGTGCTGCACTTTGCTAGACAAGGTCTTCGTGCTGGCGCTCAAAGCAAACGCTGTCATCCTTGCCTTGAACTGTTAAAATCGTTCATCCTTTTTGAATGTGGTTGTCGATGTCTGCTTCCCCCCAAATGTCTGCGCTTGAATTACGCTCCGCGACCAGCCTTGCCGGTTTGTATGCGCTGCGTATGTTGGGCATGTTCTTGATCCTGCCTGTTTTTGCGGTGTATGCAGGGCATTTGCCCGGCGGTGAAAATCACACCATGGTCGGCCTCGCCTTTGGTGCGTATGGCCTCACGCAGGCTTTGCTGCAATTACCGTTTGGCATGTGGTCAGATCAGGTTGGCCGCAAAAAAGTCATCTACATTGGCCTCGCCTTATTTGTGATTGGTTCGCTCATGTGCGCGATGGCGGATCATATTGCATGGCTGATTGTCGGCCGAGCAGTGCAGGGCGCGGGCGCAATTTCAGCCGCTGTGACCGCCTTACTCGCCGACTTAACACGTGAAGAGCAGCGCACCAAAGCGATGGCGATGATTGGTGCGGCGATTGCGTCAACCTTTGCGATTTCCTTGGTCGCAGCACCCAAGCTCGCCGAATGGATTGGTTTGCCTGGGATCTTTTTACTGACCGGCACACTGGGTCTTTTTGCATTAATTGGCGTTTGGAAAGTCATCCCTAATCCAACGATTTCACGTTTTCATTCTGATGCCGAGGCCAATACCAGCCGCTTGCCGCAAGTCTTGCAAGATGCGCAGTTATTGCGCCTCAATTACGGTGTCTTTGCGCTGCATGCCGCGCAAATGGCGATGTTCACCGTCATGCCCTTGTTGTTGACTAAAGTGGGCGGACTGGAATTGGCGTACCACTGGTGGGTCTATTTACCGGTGGTCGTGCTCGGTTTTGTACTGATGGTGCCGGCGATTATTTATGGCGAGAAAAAACATCACCTCAAAGCAATTTTCCTGTTTGCGATTGCTTTGATGTTCATCGCGCAGCTGGGAATGACCTTATGGATGCCCAGCCTGACATGGATTGTGGTGTGGCTGGCCGTGTATTTCATCGCGTTTAATATTTTGGAGGCGACACAACCGTCGCTGATTTCCAAAATTGCACCCACCGCCGCCAAAGGTACCGCGATGGGCGTTTACAACACGTGCCAAGCGGCAAGTATGTTTATTGGCTCGGCGCTGGCGGGCTATTTGTATCAACACTTCCAAAGCCCCGTGCCGGTGTTTGCGCTGTGTGCCGGTCTAATGGCGATCTGGTTATTAGTTTCATGGGGGATGCAGCCGCCATTGCCGGTGAAAACTAAAATGTTCCACATTGGCGAGGAATGGTCGGGTGATGTAGGGCTGCTGTCTGCTAAACTAGGCGCTATTGATGGTGTAAAAGAAGCCGTGGTTTTGATCGACGAGCGTGTCGCCCTGCTAAAAGTGATGCAAGCGGGCTATGACGAAGCCGAAGTGGATCGACTCATTGCTGAAACAAATATCGCTACGACATAAATGATGCGGCGCATGGCGTCGTAAAAATTGAATTGATTAAAAAAAACTGGAGCAAATGAATGGCCTCATTGAATAAAGTAATTTTGATTGGTAATTTGGGCAAAGACCCAGAAACGCGTTTCCTGCCGAACGGCAACGCGGTGTGCAATTTTTCAATTGCCACGACCGAAAGTTGGAAAGACAAACAAACTGGCGCGAAACAAGAAAAAACCGAATGGCACAACATCACCATGTATAGCCGCTTGGCTGAGATCGCCGGTCAATATCTAAAAAAAGGCAGCAGCGTTTACGTCGAAGGCAAATTGCAAACGCGTAAATGGCAAGATAAACAAACTGGCGTGGATCGTTACACGACTGAAATTATCGCCGACGAAATGAAAATGCTCGGTGGCCGCGGTGATGGCGGCGGTAATGCTGGTGGTGGTTACAATCAACAAGGTGGTGGCGACGATTTCAATCAAGAATACAGCGCTCCAGCGGCTCAGCAGCAACAAGCCCCGCGCCAAGCGCCTGCACAGTCAGCGCCACAGCAAGCTGCAGCCAAGCCAGCACGCAATTTCGACGATTTTGAAGACGACATACCTTTCTGACCGACCTAGAGTAGTTGTGTAAATAAGATCCCAGCAAACCTTGTTTTTGCTGGGATTTTTTATTGTTTACATATTTTTAATGTACGCCGGCTTGGTTGCGCAAATATACCCACCCATGTATTCGGGTAGAGTCGTTATACGAGCAAATCTTGGCCTTGTACTGATTTGTGCAACAAAGCCCTCTGATTGAAGGTGCCCATATTGAGCAGCCTTCATCACGCCTCAGTCTGCGACTGATTTTTATGCCAATAGAATTGACTGGGGCAAAGTTGGTATGCTACCATTCTTATTGATAATGATTATCAACACCATCTTATGGTGTTCCTTTTTCTGCTCAGCCAGCCACGCCTTTGATGCCCAGCCAGCCATGCTTATTTCTCTGATTGGGTCACTTCATGAATATCACTGCATTTTTCCGTCGTTTTAAACGTAATCAGCGCGGCGTCACGTCAATTGAATACGGCATTCTGGCCGCAGGTCTGGCTTTGGCGATTGGTGCTTTAGTGGCCAAAGACGGCGCCTTCACCACTTCAATTAATCAAATCTTTGGCAATATCGTCAGTTCAATGCCCAAAGCAGGCGGCGATAGCGGTAAATAATGCTGCTTGAGCTGGGAAACGCGGCGTGCTTGCTCGCGGCGATGGCATTGGCGCTGCGCCTCGCTTGGTGTGATTGGCGCTGGCGACGATTGCCCAATTCGCTGGTGCTGCTGTTGGCGCTGCTGTCGATTCCCTACGCCGTATTGCAGTCGTCGCCGCCCGCTTGGCTGGCTGCACTGGTGATTCTCCTGTTCGGTAGCTGGTTGTTTGCGCTGGGACTGTGCGGTGCAGGCGATATTAAATTATTGGCTGCGATTGCCTTGTGGTTGCCCGGCCAAGTTGGCGTATTGCTGATTTGGCTGGCGGTGTTTGGCTTGCTGCTCACGGTGATGATGTTGCTGCTGCGGCGAAAAACCGTCCCGTATGGTTGTGCGATGCTCATGGCGGCAACCTTGTTGCTTTAAATAGGCGGGGCTTGCCCGCTGACTTGTTTGATGAGATTCCAATGAAATCAAAAACTATGTTGTACCTCGCCGGCGTTTTGGCGTTGGCGCTACTGTCATTTGTCGTGATGGGGCAGCGAAATGCGCCTGTCGTGGCCGAAAAACCACGTGAAAAGCCGATGTTTCTGGCAGTGGCCGGTGATTTACAGGTGGGCGCTTTTATTGAAGCGCGTGATTTAGAGTGGCGCGAATGGAAAGGTAAAAGCGATGATTTAGTGCTGTCGCGTTACTTTGTCAAAGGCGCAACCGAGCTTGAAAAAGTAGTGATTGGTGGTGTGCTGCGTATGCCACTAAAGGCCGGCGAATTTCTCTCGTCAGCCGCGTTTGTGCGTGCCGGGGATTCGGCCTTTTTGGCTGCGGTACTCAAGCCCGGTACGCGAGCGACCACCATTGCGATTGACGCCGTCAGTGGTAGCGCTGGATTGATTCGACCCGGTAATCAGGTCGATATTATTTTGGCGAATAATCCGGAAAGTCGTTCGTATGGCGAAGCGGGGCAATACCAAGCGCGAACTTTACTGAGCAATGTACGGGTGATCGCGATTAATCGTCAGGTCGAAAGTCTCGCCACTTCTCAGGCCAAAGAAGGCGCGCTGCCCGAGTCGAGCGAAGGTACGGCGACCTTAGAAGTGACGCCCAAGCAAGCTGAAATGCTCAGTTTGGCGCGTGGTATGGGCCAACTCTCGTTGAGCTTACGCAGTCTGGTTGACGATGAGTCGGCTGTCGCGGCTAATGCACACGGCGTGACGCATGCCAATGAATTAATCCCGCAAGCAATAAAAGCTTCGGATGTGATGCCGGTCGAAGTCAAACCCACAGTCACCATGCTGTACGGTAATGATGAAAAATAATAATGGGTATATAAGCGTAAGCCATTATTTTTAATGCGTACCAGCATATACCAAACGTAATGACCTTCTGAGCGCAGCTTCGCGCTCAAGCCCTTTGATTGGAGTATTCCCCATGCGTGAAACGATGCATCGTTTCTGCAGGACCTTGCTTTGCCTATTGGTTCTGCCTACTGCGGCCTATGCGGCCAGCCCCGCCACCGCCACAAAAGTGTTACCGCTGACCGTCGGCCGTGCGGTTTTGATTGAATTACCCCAAGCCGCCGACACTTTCTTTGTCGCCGAGCCGGGGATTGCCAGCTCGCGCGCCGCCAAACCTGATCGCATTTTGATCGCCGGTAAACGCGCCGGGATTACCTCGGTGTTTGCGCTCAATGCCGCAGGCAAGGTGATTTATTCGGCCGACGTGCATGTATCGCATGACCTAACGCCGATGAACGACGCTTTGCGCCGTGACTTTCCTGGCTTAAAGCTGCAATTGACCAGCTTGCCGGACGGCGTTGCCGTGTCGGGGATGGCGCCCAACTCGCAAACCGCCACGCAGATTGTGTCTTTGCTCGACGCCTTTGTGAAGTTTGAAGGTCCGAAAGGCCCAGTCGCACCGCCACCAACCGCTGCAGCGGCGGCGACAGGCGACGATAAGGGCGGCGCCGCGGGAACGGGCACGGTGGCAGCCAGAAATGGCCGCGTGATTAATCGGATGACGATTGCCGAGTCGAACCAAGTGACGATCCGCATCCGCATTGCCGAAGTGAGCCGTTCAGTTACTGAGCGTTTGGGCTTGAAATGGAATCGACTCGGTTCGGTGAATGGCAATTTATTTGCCTTGGCCGAATCGCCGGTTTCAGCGGGGGTGGAGGCCGCGCTGATATCGAGCGCGGTGGGGGCACTTGCAGGCGTTAAAGATATCACCGGCATTATTGACGCCTTGGCCGAAGAAAAACTGGTATCGGTGCTGGCCGAGCCGAATTTAAGCGTGTTATCGGGCGAAACGGCGAGCTTCTTAGCCGGTGGCCAACTGCCATTCCCAGTGTTGCAAGACAACGATATGGGGATTGAGTTTAAAGATTACGGCGTGCTGCTGGACATTACGCCGACGGTATTGTCGAACCAGCGCATCAGCCTGCGCGTTCGTCCTGAAGTCAGTGAGCCTGATTACGCCAACGGCATTGAAATGAAAGGTTTACGCATGCCGGGCTTCCGTGTGCGCCGTGCCGATACCACCGTCGAGCTGGCGTCTGGGCAAAGTTTTGCCTTGGCCGGTCTGATTCAAAATGATTTGACCAATCAAGTCGCCAAAGTCCCTGGCCTCGGTGATTTACCGATTCTTGGCGCATTGGCGCGCTCGAAAGAGTTTCAAAAAGGCGAGTCAGAGTTAGTCATTATTGCCACGGCGTATATCAGCCAGCCAACGGCTGCACCACTGGCCTCACCGAATGAAACGGTCAAGATCGGCACGCCGATCGAGCGTCATTTGCTTGATACCACGCCCGAAGTGAGCGCCAATTTATCAGGAGAGCAACATGCCAAATAACTATCAACGCTTAGCACGCGGCGTGCTGCTGCTATTGCCGCTGGCGCTCATGGCATGCGCCAAACCGTCTGGCCTTGGTCAGAGTGCCTCGCAGCACCGCCCGGTGTATCAGCCGCTGACGCACAGCGTGTCGCTCAATCCATCGTTATCGCTGGCGCAGCAATTGCCAAGTCAACTTGATGGCATGCCGATTGAAGCCGCCCATGTGCGTATCGACTATGGCAATACGGTCAGCGCACAACGACGCGACGAACTGGCGCACTTGTTACGCCAACACGGTGTCGCCGCGACTGCGCAGCAATGGCAGCTGTTGCCAAGCGCTGAACAGGGCGAGCTGTTGCGACTGACGATCAGCCGTCAGGCCGCGCACGCGCCCAATTGCGTGCAATCGGCTGCG
>CAUPHX010000125.1:0-8878 GCA_963511125.1 uncultured Deefgea sp.
CTCAGTTCACCGACAATTTTCTTCATCAATCGACCATCTTTGCCAATGATAAACGAGGTGGGCGTCAGTTGGACTTCGCCAAACGCCTTGGCAATCGCCCCGCTTTGGTCGTAAACGACTTCAAACGGCAATGCTGCCTGCTTTAAATAATTCTGAATGTAATCCAGATTGTCATAACTCATCGCGACGGCAATCGTCACCAGTTTATCCTGACCTAAAGTCTGCTGCGCTTTGACTAAGCCAGGCATTTCGGCCATACAACCGGTGCAACTGGTGGCCCAAAAATTCACCAGTACCACTTTACCTTTGTAGTCATCAATTTTGATGCCTTTGCCTGCCAGTGTCGTCATGGCGTGCGCAGTGGGCAGCGACGACGCAGCAGCGCCAAAATAATTAAAGCCCAGTACCGAAATCGCTACGGTTGCACAGGCTAATACTACTTTCAAATTGACTTTCATTAGACTTTTCCCTCAACAGAACTCAAAGATACCACAGCACTAGTCCAGAGTTAAATGACAGGCTCAATAGGGCTATACGTTTTAAGAAAATTCAAAGCGTATCCATTGGCACACTTTAATAAACATGGGCTGAATGAAAATACCCTAGGCAGACTATGTCAGACGCTATTTACATAAAAAAAGCAGCCTGAGCACTTGAAATACCCCTACATCGCCCTGACTATTTAGCACTCAAGCAAGTCGAGTGCTAAAGCGTTTCACATCGACCTCACTCGATCGCTAAAATATTTAATTTTAACGACTGTTCAATACTCAGGAGTTTTACACCCATGAAAATTCGTCCATTGTATGACCGCGTAGTAATCAAACGTGTTGAAGCTGAAGCAAAAACGGCCTCAGGCATTTTGTTAGCCGGCAGCGCAGCTGAAAAACCAGACATGGGTGAAGTCGTTGCGGTTGGTAACGGCAAAGTTTTGGAAAACGGCACGATTCAAGCGCTGTCAGTGAAAGTAGGCGATAAAGTATTGCTCGGCAAATACGCCCAAAGCGTAAAAATCGACGGCGAAGAATTGATTGTTGTTCGTGAAGAAGAAATCTTCGCGATTATTGAATAAGAATTTGAGCTCGGCGGGTTGCAACCCGCCCTACATGAATTGAATTATTGGAGAATTTAAAAATGGCTGCAAAAGACGTAATGTTTGGCGATAGCGCCCGTGCAAAAATGGTTGCTGGTGTGAATGTTTTGGCAAACGCAGTAAAAGTAACCCTCGGCCCTAAAGGTCGCAATGTGGTGCTTGAGCGTTCGTACGGTGCACCAACGATCACTAAAGACGGTGTATCGGTTGCCAAAGAAATCGAATTGAAAGACAAATTCGAAAACATGGGCGCACAAATGGTGAAAGAAGTTGCGTCTAAAACTAGCGATATCGCTGGTGACGGCACGACGACTGCAACTGTATTGGCACAAGCCATCGTGCAAGAAGGCATGAAATACGTTGCTGCCGGCATGAACCCAATGGATTTGAAACGCGGTATCGACAAAGCCGTGATCACTTTGGTAGCTGAGCTGAAAAACATCTCTAAACCATGCACTTCAACCAAAGAAATCGCTCAAGTTGGCTCAATTTCTGCCAACTCTGACGAAATCATCGGCGAAAAAATCGCTGCTGCGATGGAAAAAGTCGGTAAAGAAGGCGTGATCACCGTTGAAGACGGTACTGGTCTTGAAGATGAGTTGGATGTAGTTGAAGGGATGCAGTTCGACCGTGGTTACCTTAGCCCGTACTTCATCAACAATCCTGAAAAACAAATCGCTTTGCTCGACAATCCATTCGTATTGTTGTTCGACAAAAAAATCAGCAACATCCGTGACTTGCTACCAATCTTGGAAGGCGTAGCGAAAGCCGGTCGTCCATTGTTGATCGTCGCTGAAGACGTTGATGGAGAAGCATTGGCAACACTCGTTGTGAACAACATCCGTGGCATCTTGAAAACAGTTGCTGTTAAAGCGCCAGGCTTTGGTGACCGTCGTAAAGCCATGTTAGAGGACATCGCTATCTTGACTGGCGGTACTGTGATCGCTGAAGAAGTGGGCTTGACGCTTGAAAAAGCTGAATTGTCGATGCTCGGCCAAGCTAAACGCATCGAAGTGGGTAAAGAAAACACCATCATCATCGACGGAGCAGGCCAGGAAGATGCAATCAAAGCGCGCGTTGCAACAATCCGTCAACAAGTTGAAGCTTCTACTAGCGACTACGACAAAGAAAAACTGCAAGAACGCGTAGCTAAGTTGGCTGGCGGCGTTGCCGTGATCAAAGTGGGTGCAGCGACTGAAGTTGAAATGAAAGAGAAAAAAGCCCGCGTAGAAGACGCATTGCACGCAACACGCGCCGCGGTTGAAGAAGGTATTGTTGCTGGTGGTGGCGTTGCCCTACTTCGCGCACGTTCAACGATCACTGAATTGAAAGGCGCTAACGCTGATCAAGATGCAGGTATCAAAATCGTTCTGCGTGCAATCGAAGCGCCATTGCGCCAAATCGTACAAAACGCGGGTGAAGAGCCTAGCGTTGTCGTGTCTAAAGTATTGGAAGGCAAAGGCAACTTTGGTTACAACGCAGCGACTGGCGAATACGGCGACATGGTAGAAATGGGTGTACTTGATCCAACTAAAGTAACCCGTTCAGCCTTGCAACACGCCGCATCGGTAGCTGGCTTGTTGTTGACGACTGATTGCATGATTGCTGAATCGCCAAAAGAAGACGGCCCTAGCATGCCTGATATGGGCGGCATGGGTGGTATGGGCGGCATGGGCATGTAAATTCCATGACGAATTCAAACCTGACTGTGTCGGCATTATCTTCGCGTCATGTTTGATTCATAATAGGAATAGGCCCAAGCTAAAACATCAGCTTCGCTTAAAAAACGCCATTGAAAGATGGCGTTTTTTTTATTCTAAATCAAGGCAAGTGATGCCAAAACACTCGGCCAATGAAATACCGTTGCCTCTGCTAACCTCATCCTGTAAGCTTTAATTGCAGCAAATTTATACTGTAAATATTAAAGTTAATGGACTATGCAGTGAACCAGCAGCTTCTTAATCTAGTCAATGGCGATGAATCGCATTACCCGCACCAGCTCGCGCTGGAACACCCACGCGTGCTCGAATTGATTATTGCTTCCAGTCATACCAATGAATTCAGTACTTATTTAAATAGCCTGCTACTCGATGATCGAGGCAATCGGCAAGGTTTTTCATCTGCAGTGATGAATGACATTTCCTCCCTCATTCAAGCGAACGAAGAGCGCCAACTTGGCTACAACCAAGCGGATGCTAACATCTGGGGGCATGTCAGAGAAGCTCGTCTGCAATTATCACAAATTGGCATCGCGTTTAACAAAGACGCCTTCTTTGCCGCAGCAGAACGTGGCGAAACGATGAAGCTGGTGCTTTTTCTCAAGGCCGGAATGAAAATTAATGCGACCGACCACCATGGGAAAACACCCTTAATCTGGGCCTCATCATGTGGGCAGCTACCTTGCGTCGGTTTATTACTTGCCAATGAAGCACCAACCGAAAGCAAAGACTCAGGTGGCTATACGGCCCTGCACTGGGCGGCGTCGAATGGCCACACTGAGGTGATTCATCTATTACTTGAGCATGGCGCCGATGTGAACTGCGTGAGCAAGACGGGTCGTACCCCATTGATCCAAGCCGCAGCTCGCGGTCAGGCTGATGCCTTGATGGCTTTAATGGGTGCGGGTGCTCTGATCAATCAGCAAGACGAAGAAGGCGAAACAGCATTACATAAAGCACTACACCAAGGCCACGTCCATGCTTCACAAGCGCTGATAAATCACCATGCCGATGTAGAGCTTAATAACAAAGCACTAATTAATGCCTATGCCATGGGTTTGAAGCACAGCAATTTGGCAATTCGGCGATTACTCAGTGAAAAGCGGTTTGTTAGCCAAAAACAAACGAAGTAATTAATCGAAAGTTTTTTCACATCACAAATCGACTTACTCGATACACTGCCTGCAGCATGCCCACCTTGTACGTCTTGCCAGTACAATTTTGCCTGAGTATTTACTTTCTGAGCATCAAGCGAATATCACGCCGCGCCTCGGCTTGCACCCACCGAATGACAGCCTCCTCGTCTTGTGGCACTAAAGGCTCAACTTCGAGCGACTTGCCATCAACGGTCATCGCCACCATGGTGAAATAACAGCTATTGGTATGTCGTTCGGTCTGTTCACGAATATTCTCAGCTACGACACGTATACCAATCTCCATTGAAGTGCGGCCGGTGTAATTCACGCTCGCCAAAAAATGCACCAATTCACCAACGAAAATCGGCTGTTTGAACGTAACTTGATCGACCGACAAAGTCACCGCATACGCTCCAGCATAACGACTGGCACAGGCATAGGCGACTTGATCGAGCTGTTTTAATAATGCCCCTCCATGTACTTTTCCGGAAAAATTAGCCATGTCGGGAGTCATTAACACCGTCATATTTAACTGATGCCTAGGTAAATCATGCATAAATCACCTCAATGTATTGCTTCCTAGACCTTAATTAATAAAGCCTACAGCCCAATACATACAAAAAAAAACGGAGCACATTGGCTCCGTTTTCTATGAACACTTAAAAAATCAAACGCCAGCGTTATGCGCCTGCTGGTCTGCATGATATGAACTACGTACCATCGCACCAACGGCGGCATGTTTAAAGCCTAGCTCATACGCGCGCTTTTCAAAGACTTTAAATTGATCCGGATGCACATAACGCAACACCGGCAAATGACCATTGGATGGCTGTAAATACTGCCCGATGGTAATCATATCGATGTCATGCGCACGCATGTCTTCCATCACTTGGAACACTTCTTCGTCGGTTTCACCCAAACCCACCATGATGCCGGATTTGGTATTCACATGCGGATACAGGCGTTTGAATTCTTTCAGCAAGTCGAGTGAGTGCTGATAATCCGAACCGGGACGCGCTTGTTTATACAGGCGTGGTGCGGTTTCTAGATTGTGATTTAAAACATCAGGCAAGGCTTCTTTGAAAATTGACAGCGCAATCTCCATCCGGCCACGGAAATCAGGCACCAGCACTTCGATTTGCGTGGCAGGGCTAAGCTCTCGGGTTTTTTGGATGCACTCAGCAAAGTGCGCCGCACCGCCATCGCGCAAATCATCGCGATCAACGGAGGTAATCACAACGTATTTGAGTCTGAGCGCAGCGATGGTTTCGCCCAAATGACGCGGTTCGTGTTCATCCAGCGGATTCGGACGGCCATGACCCACATCACAGAACGGGCAACGACGTGTACAGATGTCGCCCATAATCATGAAGGTGGCAGTGCCTTTGCCGAAACACTCGCCAATATTTGGACAAGAGGCTTCTTCGCAGACGGTATGTAATTTTTGTTCGCGTAGAATTTCTTTGATTTCGTAAAAACGGCTGTTATGACTCGCCGCTTGCACACGTATCCAATCAGGCTTTTTGATTTTGGTTTCAAGCTGAACAATTTTAATCGGGATGCGCGCTGTTTTGGCTTCGCCTTTCAGTTTTACGCCGATTTCTTTTGAAGCAGGTTTTGCAACCGGCGTCGCGCCAGTGCTCACGTCTTTGATTTGATCTGTCATATCGTCCGAATTACCGTATTATTTATACGGGTAATTGCTTGATTTGTTGATGAATTTTGTCTGCCATTTTACCGAACAAATCGGCGGGTGTCTTGTTAATACCTAAATCCACCATCCGCGTCACTTGCAAACCTTGGTAACCACAAGGGTTGATAAAGGCAAAGGGGGCTAAATCCATACTCACATTCAGCGCCAAGCCGTGGTAACAACAACCATTTTTAATCCGTAAGCCCAGGCTCGCAATCTTGGCTTCGTATTCGCCCAGTGCGCTCTTCATCTGAACATAGACCCCCGGCGCATCGACTTTTCCATAGGCAGTAATGCCTTCGTCGGCGAGAACGCCGATGACGCTATTCTCCAGCAAACGGACTAAATCACGGACACCGAGTTTATGTCGACGCAAATCAAGTAGTAGATAGGCCACCAACTGACCTGGACCGTGATAAGTCACTTGCCCACCGCGATCAATCTGCACAACGGGAATGGTGCTACTTTGTAAAATATGTTCGGCTTTGCCAGCCAACCCTTGCGTAAATACCGGCGGATGCTCAAGTAACCAAAGCTCATCCGGCGTAGTGGCATCGCGGTTCACGGTAAATGCTTGCATCGCTTCGAACGTTGGCAAGTAAGCAACTTGCCCTAAATGCTTGACGATCAATTCTGCCACTTAAAGCACCATACGAACCATAGAATGAGCTCGGAGCGCGGCATCCAAGCCGTGAACTTGGTCGATATGCTCAAAGGTAATCATCAAGGTGAGTGAATGATAATTACCACTGCTGGATGCGCGGATTTCAATTTTTTCTTCGGTAAAATCAGGTACATGCAACAGGATTACTTGCATCACTTCTTGCACAAAGACTTCTTGTGCAATATTTTTTTGACTGACTGCTTTGACCGGAATCAACACGGGAAACGTCACTAAATCTTCGAGTTTTTGACTCGGTATATCGGTAAAGCCTGCCATGTTTATTTTCTCCAAGCTAATATTTATTCCAAACCACGGCGCATGACCGTCGTTTTATATTCTTGATAAAAACCCACCATTTTTTTATATATGGGGCCAATCTGCCCATTTCCTACTTGCTGACCATCCAACATCACAATCGCAAGGATTTCTTTGGATGAGGATGTTAGCCAAACTTCATCGGCCTGTCGCAGCATCGAGTCAGAAACATCACCTAACTGCAAAGGCAAGCCATGCATCTGTGCCAACTCAATCAATAAATCATAGGTAATTCCTGTCAACATCAAATCAGATGCCGCAGGGGCATAGATTATGCCTGCTTTTACAATAAAAATATTGCTTGCAGCGCCTTCAATTAACAAGCCATCGCGCAATAAAATGGTTTCTGCAACCCCTGCATCAGCCGCCAGTTGCTTGGCGAGGACATTCGCGAGTAGAGAAATTGCCTTTATATTACAACGCAGCCAGCGCACATCCGCGGTTGTGATCGCACTGACGCCCTGCTCAAACAATATTTTGGCTGGTGCCTCTAAAACATCAGAAAACATAAAGACGGTAGGCGTTACTTCTGCTGGAAACGCGTGATTTCGTGGAAAAGCAGGCCCGCGTGAGACTTGTAAATAGATAGATTGATCAGCAAAGTTCTGTTGTTCGACCAATGAAATAATCAATTGTCGCCACTCGCTCCTTGGGTAAGGATTTGGGATCCTAATCGCTGCTAAATTTTTTTCCAGCCGTGCTAAATGCTCATCGAGACGGAAAATGGCACGACTATAGACGGGAATCATCTCATAAACACCATCGCCAAATAAAAATCCCCGATCAAGTACTGAGACTTTTAATTGATCAAGCGGCGCAAACTCGCCATTCAAATAGGCAATTAAATGGGGTACATCCATGTAGGGTCTCCAGAGGCTTCAATTGAGCTGTAGTTCAACAGTCAAATCTTGGTACTTGGAAAATCTTTGCTTCTCAGTCTATACTAAACACGTATTTTCAAACGAACGTTTCAAAAGGAAGAGGCATGAGCGATTTATCAACTCGTTTCAAAACCGCACAAGATGAAGTAGTGAATCTGAACGATGCACCCGATGTACAAACTAAGCTGAAATTGTATGCGCTTTACAAACAAAGTAGTGAAGGCGATGTCACGGGTGAGCGCCCCTCGGCCATCCAGTTTGTAGCTCAAGCCAAATATGACGCTTGGGCCAAGCTAGCAGGCACCAGCAACGAAACGGCAATGGTAGGGTATATTGATCTAGTCGAAGAATTAAAAGCGAAAGACGCCTAAACCCGTGAGGGGTATTCCCCTCACTAATTCAGTATCAACACTTTCTTTTGCTCTTGCATCAAATGGAACGCTGCTGCAGTGATCGGTAGACTAAATAAATAACCCTGAATCGAATGCGTTCCCGCCGAACATAAGAACTCCAGCTGCGCTTGCGTCTCCACCCCTTCGGCCAAAACCGACATGCCCAGTGTTTGGCCCAAGCCAATAATCGCCTTGATAATCGCCGTATCATTGGCATCGGTCGTAATGTCACGCACAAAACTTTGATCGACTTTTAACTTATCAAACGCAAAACGTTTCAAATAGGCCAAGCTCGAATATCCCGTGCCAAAATCATCCAGCGACACCTTCACACCCAGTCGTTTAATGCCCTGCAAAGTCAGCATCACCTGCTCGACCTCTTGCATCACCACCGATTCAGTGACTTCAATTTCTAAATATTTGGCAGCCAAGCCCGCATCATCCAGCGCACTTTGAATGATGTCCAATAAATTGGCTTGATGGAGTTGCAAGGGCGAAACATTCACCGCAATCGTAATTGCCGGTAAACCTGCTTGCTGCCACTGCGCTGCGATACGGCAAGCTTCTTGTATGACCCAGTTGCCAATCGGCAAAATTAAGCGAGATTCCTCAGCAATAGGAATAAATTTAACGGGTGAAATAAGCCCTTGCTCTGGGTGATTCCAACGAATTAATGCCTCAGCGCCTAAAATACTGCCCGACGCTAAGCTCACTTGGGGTTGGAAATAGAGCTCAAACTCATTATTTTCTAAAGCCTTGCGTAGGCTAGTTTCTAAAATCAAGCGCTCAGAAGCACGCGCATTCATATCCGCCGTAAAATATTGATAATTATTGCGGCCATTGGCTTTGGCCTGATACATCGCCACGTCTGCATTTTTAATTAATACATCCGGATCACGACCATCATCAGGAAATACACTAATTCCAATTGAAGTTGAGGTCGCAAAATTACCCGCATCTAAAGAAAATGAATCATGGAATGAAGA
>CAUPHX010000126.1:0-8870 GCA_963511125.1 uncultured Deefgea sp.
AGTACGCATCAGTAAAGTTTTTGCGGTATTCATAACGTCGACGTTAGTTTGATAACCACGCGACGCAGAAATCATATTGGTCATTTCTTCAACCACACTGACATTAGGCATGGCGATATAGCCATTGGCATCGGCAAACGGACTTTTAGGGTCATAGACCAAACGAGGTGGCGATTGATCCTCAATAACACCAGCAACTTTTACGCCCACAGCTGATGCAGAACGGGTATTGACTGGAACAGCTTGAAATACAACTTGTTTAGCCCGATACGGCCGACCATTTGAGCTAGTCACCGACTCGGCATTGGCCAAATTACTTGCCACTACATTCAAACGCGCTGACTGCGCATTCATCGCCGACGAGGCCACATCAAACACACGAAACAATGACATTTCTAGTTCCCTTATTGCCCAGTTAACGCAGTTTTCATACTTTCAATTCGGCGAGTCATAAAGGTGACTGCCGCTTGATAGCGAATCGCGTTATCGGTAAATTCTTTCATTTCGGTATTCATATCAACGGTATTGCCATCAATCGACGGCTGCTGCTCATTGCGGTATTTCAAACTTGGGGCAAATAAATCAACTATTCCTGCTGGCTGTAAATGACGATCATTCGTCGCCTGCAATGGCTTAGTGGTACCGCCAATTCGGGCGGCATCAAACGCAGCCTTGAAATCGATATCACGCGCTTTGTAATTGGGCGTATCGGCATTAGCGATGTTCGATCCCAATATCTCTTGCCGATGGCCACGCAACTTGAGCGCAGTTTCTTGGTTGCGAAAATAATCGTCGAGACGGCCTAGCATAGACAAAGCTCCAGTATGGTCTTTGGTATAAGCAGAAAGCGTGCCAACGAAAAAAGCCAAGCTAGGCTTGGCTTTTAGACAGTTTTTTGCTTACTTCAGCGCAGCAGCGGCAAGACTTGCCGAGTTGGCGATGAATTCAAATCAAACTGTAATCAATGAAATTGCAACTGAATTTGTTGCTTGGCCACCGCAGCGGCGCCTTGCAGAACCGAATGCACAGTGGCGCGTTGCGTTAATGGCGCGGGCTGCCAATCTGTTACGGGTTTGCGGGCATTGCCGTGGCAAATTACAATTTGAAACCAACCTTCCATCTCGGCAGAACGAGTGGATGGACGAGCTTCTACATCAAAATCAAACATACGATTAGTCATTTATGGACTCCAAACTACGGGGCTTTGCTGACCTTTTATTTTACGGTCGCACAGCCTAACTCCGCCCAAAAGCCGGACGGTAAAGCACCAAATAGAAGAGCACCACGTTCAGAATGAACTTTGCAGAAAAGCTGAGGAGGCTTGCTGGGGAGAACTACTAAAACACATGGCGATCACCACATAAAGTGGACCGCATAAATGTGCTCAATCAAATTAGTGTGGCGAATATACCGCACAAAAAAACCAAAGTCAACACATTCTGTCAATAAGAAAATCATTGCACGCGACTAAAGCAATGATTTGTAATCTTATTTAATTGGCATCGTACTGCGCACAATGCCAATCCTCAGCCCAAAACTAGGAAAAATCAATATTCAACACCGCGTGGCAAGGCTTTTGCTTCGGCAATCCATTTTTCTACTTGCGAGAGACTGGGCGTGCTGCCAGCCAACTTTTTCTCTTGATTGGTGGCTGCAAGCGCTTCTTGTAAATTTTGTGCATTACGACGCGCCAACTCAGCGACCGTATCCACACCCGCCGCTTCGAGCAACTCGGCAAATTGCCCTGCTACACCGTGAATACGAAATAAATCAGCATGATTAACCCATTTCAAAATTAACTTGCCTGTGATTCCTGTTTGCTCAGCCAATGCTTCACGGTTTTTAGCTGTACTACCCGCAGTCAACAAGGCTTCCACCGTTGCGACACCTGCATCTTTGAGTTTTGCTGCATAGGTTTCACCAACGCCTTCGATATCGATTATGGCTGTCATACTAATTTCTCCACGTTAGAAAGAGTGTCTTGCTCGATGTCAGTGAGCGGTTTCACCACCCACTTTAAGCTATCATCTTCTGGATGCTTACCAATTGTAAAGCCTAAATGTTTCATAAATGTCAGCATAGTTTTATTACTAGCGAGCACCTCACCTTCAATCAGTGACAAGCCCATATCACGGGCGGCAGCAAACAGCGCGCCCATTAAGCGACCACCTAAACCCAAACCTTGCCATTGATCACTGATCACCACGGCAAATTCACAACTATCGCGATCAGGATTAGCGGTAAACCGCGCCACGCCGATGATTTCCGTACCCGCACTGGTTTCCACTGTGGCCACAATGGCCATTTCACGCATGTAATCAAGCTGGGTAAAACGCGCCAACATCGCCTGCGGCAAAGATTTCAACGTACTCATAAAGCGGTTGTAACGGCTTTCTTCCGACAATTTGCTAATAAATAGCGCCACCAAATCAGCATCCTCTGGGCGAATCGGACGCAACACCAAAGGCAAGCCATTCTTGAGCTGAGTAATTTGCGCCAAATGCGCAGGATAAGGATGAATGGCCATATGACTATAGCGGCGGGCATTTTCAGCAACGGGCGCCACAACAATACGCGCATCGACAGCAACGACGCCATGTTCATCGGCAACCAAAGGATTAATATCAAGCTGCTGAATTTGCGGGAACTCACAGACCATTTCAGAAACCCGCAACAACACGGATTTAACCGCTTCCATATCCACGCCAGGTAAATTGCGGAATGGCGCCAGCATTTTCTTCACTTGGGTTCGGCGAATTAAATTCTCAGCGAGGTATTCATTGAGCGGCGGCAGAGACACTGCGATGTCATTAAATACCTCGACTGTTACTCCGCCATGACCAAAGGTAATCACGGGGCCGAAAGAATGATCTCGTCCGACACCAATCATCAGCTCACGCCCTGATTTTTTACCGTGCATTGGCTGAATCACCAAACCGCGTACGTTTTCCACCCCTAGGCGTTCTTGCGCGCGCGCCAGCATTTTGCTCGATTCAGTTGCAACTTGAACCAGACTATTCAGATTGAGTACGACGCCATCAATATCCGTTTTATGCACGATCCCTTTGGCGTCAATTTTCAGCGCCACTGGCAAACCCAAGCCCATCGCTGCCGAGACGGCATCGTCCGGCGTTTGCGCACGGATGGTTAAGGTCACAGGAATATTAAACGCCCGCAAAATCGCTTTCGACTCAACTTCATCGAGTACTTCTCGCCCACTAGCTAGCACCGAATCAATAATCAAATGCGCGGTTTCCAGGTCTGGCGCTTCCAACTCCCCCAGCGGACCTGGCGTTTGCAGTAGCATTTGCTGATTGTATTGCCAGCTGGCGAGCGAATAAAACACCTCAACGGCGCTTTCTGGCGCGTTAAAAAACGCAGTTTGCGATTTAGCGAGTAATTTACGGCTCGCATCAATTTTTTTACCGCCGACCCATGCCAATAACAGGGGTTTATCGGTGGTTTTGCGTAATGCAATCATCGCCTCGGCAGTGCCCATATCATCAGTACCAACTTGTGGTGTAAACACCACCAAAACGCCATCAATATTCGGGTCTTTTAATACCAACTCGGTGACCCGCTTAAAGCGCTCCGCGCTGGCATCTCCCAACACATCGACGGGATTATGCAGACTACTTTGCACCGGCAAAATGGCTTTAAGCTGCGCGATGGTTTCTGGCGTTAATTTAGGCAGCTCAATATGCAAATCATGCGCCCGATCCACCGCCATCAATCCAGCCCCAATGCCATTGGTCAAGATTGCTAGACGACGACCTTTGGTGCGATAAGTGCCATCCAACACGCGCACCGCAGTAAACAGTTGATTAATCGAACGCAAGCGCAGCACGCCGGCCCGTTTGAGTGCAACATCAAACACATCATCATGCTTAATCAAACGCTCGGAATGAGTTCGGCCGAGTTTAATTTCATCATCATAGCGCCCGACTTTCAACGCCAACACGGCTTTGGAGCGAGATGCCGCACGCAGCGCCGACATAAATAAGCGTGCATCTTTCAGATCTTCGATATAGAGCAAAATGGATTTGGTTTTGGGATCGGCGACCAAATAATCGAGCACATCACCGACATCAATATCAGCAGCTGAGCCGAGCGACACCACCGATGAGAAACCAACATCATGCAACTCGGCCCAATCCAAAATTGCCGTCGTTACCGATGATGATTGCGACACCACCGCCAAGCTGCCACTTTTAATTTTGCCTTGAAAATTAGCGGCAATCAGCTTACTCGGCGCTCGGCAGTAACCAAATACCGTCGGCCCCATGATGCGAATATTGAATGACTTTGCCAGCAGCAAAATTTTGTCGAGCAGCTTTTGCCCGGCTTTGTCATTGCCAACAAAATCACAGGACATAATCATGATGTGGGCAATGCCTTGTTGACCACAGGCTTCGACCAATTTAAGCAGTGTTTTACTGGGCGTGGTCAAAATCGCCAAATCAATCGGCGTGGTAATTTTGCTGACGGTTTTCACCGCAGGCAAACCAAACACCGTTTTATGCCGCAAATTGACTGCATGCAAAGCGCCAGTAAAGCCTCCTTCGAGCAGGTTTTGCATCACCGAACAGCCCACCGAGCCGACCGTTTCTGATGCACCAATCACAGCAATTGCGCGGGGATCAAATAATGGAGCAAGGTAATGAGGCTTCATGATGCGTAACCTTTGTCGAGGAGAAGTAAATTGTATAACGTCTTCCATTATGGCAGACAGATAGTGCAGTGCAATTTTTGTGCTTTCCCTACATATTGATGCCGCCGAACTATCAACTGGCACAAGGGAAAGCTATAATCCTCGGGTTTATTCCCCTACTCAGGATTGTGCACCATGGACATCAGCAAGATCCCTGCAGGTAAAAACCTGCCAGACGACTTTAACGTCATCATCGAAATCCCAGCGAACGCGCCACCAGTGAAATACGAATTCGACAAAGAATCCGGCGCGATCATCGTTGATCGTTTCGTTGGTACATCTATGTCATACCCAATGAACTACGGTTTTGTGCCACACACTTTGTCGCTTGATGGCGATCCTGTGGATGTTCTGGTACACACGCCATTCCCATTGGCGCCTGGCATGGTGATCAAATGCCGCGCGATTGGTGTATTGGGCATGGAAGATGAATCTGGTTTTGATGCCAAAATCATCGCCTTACCAGTGGAAAAAGTATGCGCCATGTACGCACACATCAAAACTTTAGAAGACTTGCCTGAATTATTGCTGGCGCAAGTCAAACATTACTTCGAGCACTACAAAGATCTCGAAAAAGGCAAATGGGTGAAGGTTCAAGATTGGGGCGATAAAGCGGCAGCTGAAGCTGAAATCATGACCAGCTTTGAGCGCGCTAAAAACGCTTAATTAGCGAACTGAACGATGAAAAAAGCCGATCAACTAGATCGGCTTTTTTGTTGGGTATAACTATCAAGGCAATGTATTAAAAAAGCTAGATATAGATACCTATGACTTACGATAAGTCACAAACGCATACTCAATGCCATTGGCTGACACATTCGATTCACGACTCACTTCCTGCCATATTGCTAAATCAAATTCAGGGAAAAACGCATCACCTTCAGGGCTTAACGCGACTTCAGTTAAATATAACGTGTCCGTCAGCGCCAAGCTTTGCTGATAAATTTCACCGCCGCCGATCACAAACACTTTTTCATACCCGGCAGATTTTGCAGCCTCAATCGCCGCGGCAATCGAAGCAAATGGCGTCGCGCCTGCCGCCTCGAACTCTGCATTGCGCGTAATCACCCAATGCGGGCGACCTGGCAATAATCCGGGTAATGATTCAAAAGTCTTGCGACCCATGATCATCGGGCAGCCCATCGTCAACGCTTTAAAATGCTTGAGGTCTTCCGGCAAACGCCACGGCAGTTGATTATTGATACCTATCACTCGATTTTGCCCAAGCGCTGAAATAATCGCCACTTGCATAGTCAATCCTTTTTATTCGCCGTATATTATTTTTGAGGTAAGACCGAAATCGGGTTGATGGTTTGGCCTTTATAGCGAACCTCAAAATGCAGTTTCACTACATCCGTTCCCGTTTTGCCCATCGTCGCCACGGCTTGGCTTTGTTTCACCAGCGCACCTTCTTTAACCAATAGTTTTTGGTTATGTGCATACGCCGTAATATATCCGCTGCTGTGCTGAATAATCAGCAGCAAGCCATAACCCCGAATGCCATCGCCAGCATAAAGTACCTTGCCATCAGCCGCCGCGACAATCGAATCACCAGCCGCACCGTCAATACCAATTCCTTTAATACGAGGAGGCGCATAGGGATAGAGTAGCTTCCCTTGCGCAGGCCAAACTAAAGCAATTGAGCTGATTGGCACTGGCGCACTGGTAGCGACTGGCACTTTAGGGCGAGCTGGCTTAGCGGCGGTCGTCGCACTCGCCCCATTGGGCGAACTCACTCGCAACAGCTGTCCCACATTGATGTCTGCTGCTTTAGATAAATTGTTC
This sequence comes from uncultured Deefgea sp., assembly GCA_963511125.1. Taxonomy (GTDB): domain Bacteria; phylum Pseudomonadota; class Gammaproteobacteria; order Burkholderiales; family Chitinibacteraceae; genus Deefgea. The sequence goes on from CAUPHX010000126.1 coordinate 6,497, forward strand.
CATCGCACTAAGTCACTGACGCTTTGCCCGTTATTTTTGGCAATCCGGTACAAGGTATCGCCAGATTTCACGCGATAAAATCCAGCGGGTGTTGGCCCAGATGTAATCGGCGCGGGGTTACTGCCACACGCGCCCAGCAACAAACAAAAAATGACAAGCCACAATCGCATTATTCTTGACTAGCCTGTAAAGGACTAATGGATAAACCTAGGGCCAGCCAACCCGCGATACCCAGCTTTTGCAAAGTATCAATATTGCGCTCGAAAATCACATCCGGATTAGGGAAGGCTTCAACGGCTTTGGCGATACTGTCTTCACGCAGTAAATGCAAAATTGGGAATGGTGCACGATTGGTGTAATTGCCGATGTCGTTAGGCTCAGTATCGGCAAATTGAAAATCAGGATGGAAACTCGCCACCTGCAAAATACCTTCTAGCTCATGTTCAGCGACAATTTCATCAGCCAAGGCTTGAACGTCATTAAAAATTTCAAAATCAGGAAATAAGGTTGGATGAATCAAGAGCGTGGTATCAACTTGATCGGCAGGCGTTTGCGCCAAAAAATCAAGCTCGCGATCCAAATCCTCTAAAAAGCCATCCAAATGCTTGGCGTCACTCACCACAAAACGAATCTGATTTTTGACGAACACCGCTTTGGCAAACGGGCATAAATTTAAGCCAATCACAGCGTTTTCTAACCAATGCTGAGTTGTTTTGATGATTTGGGCGTGATCCATGGCGCTTCCTTAACAATAGAAAGCAATTTTACCTGCCTACATCGATTTTGGCTTGTAACAATCACCATTGTTTTTTAAGTATAAAAAACGTCGACCCAAAGATCGACGCTATTATGTATATGAACATAGCCTTTATTTAATAATGGCTATGTTCATATACCACCTACCTGAGCAAGCTCAATACCTGGCCTGCATTGGCTCTCGCTTGTACTTGCATCGCCAAACCCGCGTTACTGCGAATACTTTCTTGCGCCAATTTGGCGGTTTCAGCCGCGTAATCGGTGTCGGCAACACGGCTTTTTGCGGCCGACAAATTGATTGCGGTGGTTTGTAGATTTTGAATGCCGCTTTCGAGTCGACTTTGAAAGGCACCGAGATTGGCACGTTGCCCAGAAACCGTATCAATATCGGCATCCAGTGCTTGTAAACTAGCGGTTGCTGCAGCTACGCTCGACAAGTCAATCCGCCCAGCGACACTATTTAAGCCCGTTTGCCCCCCCAGTTGAGCGGTACTCAAACTCAACTGGTCGCCCGCATTGGCGCCCGCTTGTAAATTAACAGACCCACCTTGCAACACGGCTTGCCCGTTAAATTGCGTGTTTTTAACAATATCATTATTGCTTTGGGATAGCGCATCGGCCTCGGCCTGCAAAGCTTGCCGATCACTGGCTGACAGTGTGCTATTGCCGGCGGCCACGCTCAATTCGCGTAGTCGCTCGGTATTGTCCGAAATCGAACTCAAAGCACCTTCGGCGGTTTGCGCTAAAGAAACGCCATCGCTTAAATTACGCACCGCTTGGTTACTGCCGACTATTTGCGCGGCAAACTGCTGGATAATGGCTGAACCAGCGGCATCGTCTTTGGCGCTATTAATCCGCGAGCCACTCGATAACTTTTGCAAGCTAGCTTCTTGTGCACTTTGCGAGCGCGACGTATTGTTTTGCGCGGTGAGCGATGCCAAATTGCTATTTGGATTGATCATCATGATAAGCCCCTGCAAAAAATCATTGATATCAAACTTCAGAATACGCTCACGGCGTGAAAACCCCAAGCAGTGGATGACTGACGGAAGCAAAAATACGCAATATAATCAACGAATAAGCAATAACCGAACATCAGGGCGATAAGGTATTCCTTTACAGCCAAAACAATAAAAAATCGCTATGCTGCGCACATTATTCAAACACGGACGACCTCCTTGCCTCACCCACCCCATACTTTACTCGACGATCTGCAAGGCATGCTCAGCGGCGTGATACTGGTCGCGCTTGGCCTGCAATTTTTCAAACAAGCCGGTTTACTCACAGGCGGTGCGACAGGTTTAGCGTTCATTGTTTTTTATTTAGGCCATCTACCGTATGGGCTGATTTTGTTTATTCTTAATTTGCCTTTTTATGTCTTTGCCTATCGGGTGATGGGCAAGGAATTTACCGCCAAAACCTTTGCCTGTGTCGCTAGCCTCGCCTTCATCACAGAATGGATGCCACAACTAATTCACTTTGATACAGTCCATCCTATTTTTGCTGGATTGATGGGCGGCTTGCTGGCGGGGGTTGGTATATTAATCCTGATCCGCCACAAAGCCAGCCTCGGTGGCGTAACCGTCCTCGCACTATATTTGCAAAAAACCAAAGGATG
>CAUPHX010000127.1:0-8863 GCA_963511125.1 uncultured Deefgea sp.
ACAGCTGCCATTCGTTTACAACATGAAGTGATTCGTTATCTCAAGCGTGAGAATTTAAGCACCGAACTCGCTGCGGCCTATCGCATTTTGGGGCAGATGTTCTATGATGCGATGGCGTATTTTAAGTCCTTGGATGCATGGCTCAAATCGCTCAAGCTCTCCGGTGCTGAGCAAGATGCGCAGGGTGCGACATTGGCGTATATTGGTATAGGCAAGTTTTACTATGCACTAGGTGAATATACCCAGGCAATTCAGTATCATCAAATGGCCTTATTGGCCGCTAAAATCCTCAATCGTGCCGCCTTAACCGCCCAGATTAATCTCAATATTGCGGCAGATGCTTTTCGCTTGCGGGACTTCACGCGGGCACTAGCTGCATTAGATGAAGCGCAACTGGCTCTGGAAACATCGTATGGCCGACCGGCTTGGCTGGGTGAAGTGGCTTATTATCGCGGCGTGATTCACTTTGAACTCAGTCAATATGCCGCCGCGCAGGAGTTTTTAAGCTGTGCTTATAGCATCTATCGGAAATGCCACAGCCCATGGGGCGAAGGGAATGCTTTACTGGCTTTGGGGCGTGTATTTTTAAAGCTTGCAGAGCAAGAGAACGCGGTTGAATGCCTGAGTGCCGCTTGTGACATTTGTGAGCAAAATCAATTGACCTCACTGGGTATCGAGGCCAATGAAATACTGGCCTTTTTATATGTTGAATTAGGCGATAACAAGCAAGCACTGCATTACCATAAACGGCTACATGAATTAATTGAGCAAAGCAAAACAGAGCCGCACTCTGCATTACGTTTAAGTCGGCATGCCCAGCAGCGATTGAAAAAAATAGAAACCGCTTTTGAATTGGCAAAACTGGAAGCACGCTTCACGGGTGAATTGACGCGGTATAATCCCTCTTTTGCTGCACTGTTGAACCGCCATGTCTCGTGAAACACTCCCCCTGAATGATGAAATGCGCTCGTATTATCTGGATACCGCTTTGCGTGAACCGGCGATATTGGGTGAGCTGCGCGAATACACGGCGCAGCATAAGCAAGCAAAAATGCAACTGTCCCCCGAGCAAGGGGCGTTGTTGATTTTTTTGCTGCGCTTAATCAAGGCGCAAAAGTATCTTGAAGTGGGCACCTTTACTGGCTATAGCTCGATCGCCGCCGCGCTGGCGATGGGGCCAACAGGAACGGTGATTGCTTGCGATTTAGTCGAAGAATTCACCAAAATTGCTCAGCAATGGTGGAAAAAAGCAGGCGTAGAATCGCAAATCACCCTTAAATTACAGGCGGCGGTATTTTCACTTGAAACGCTGGTGGCTGAAGGCCATTCAGGGTCGTTTGATTGCATGCTGATCGACGCAGATAAACCCTATTACCCGACGTACTATGATTTTGCGCTGCAACTGGTTCGGCCAGGTGGGCTGATTATTTTGGATAATATGTTTTTGGGCGGTCGTGTTGCCAATCCGAAACCGAATCATCCTGCTAGCGTGAAGATTTTGCATGAATTTAACCGGCAACTGCGTGACGATCCCCGCGTTGAGCACGCGATGCTGCCGTCTGGCGATGGCATGACCTTGTTATTTAAGCGTTGATACATGCAGTGAGCAACAAAAAGCCCTAGGGTATTGTTCTCTAGGGCTTTACTTTTAATGCTTGGCGATCAATACCAGCTAACTTTTCCGTTGCTGGTGTTGTACATGGCGCCCACAATCTTAATCTTGCCTTGGGCTTCCATTTCTTTCAGAATCGGACTCATGTCACGGATTTTTTGTACGGTTTGTTGTACATTCAGTTCAGTCACATCCTGCACGAATGCATTGTTTTTCGACGTGCGATCACCTTCGATCTTGCTGGCGTTCACGGCTGGCATCAGCTTATCTAATAAACCGGTTAGATTGCCCATTTTAACGCCATCGCATGCGCCTTTAATCGCGCCGCAGCTGGTGTGACCCAGTACCACAATCGTCCGTGAACCAGCAACTTTCGCCGCGTATTCCAAACTACCCACGATATCTTCATTCACCGTATTGCCTGCAACCCGCGCGGTGAATACGTCGCCAATACTTTGATCGAACACCAATTCAGGCGCCGAGCGTGAATCAATGCAGGCGACAAAACTGGCGAATGGATATTGGCCTAAAGCAGTTTGGCTAATTTGTTTTTTGTCGTCGCGTTTGAGTGATTTATTGCTGGCAAAACGAACATTACCCGCTTTGAGAATTTCAATCGCTTTAGCCGGTGTGATGCTGGCTTGAACCGCTTTGGTGACGGTTTTACCGACCACAAATGGTGCTGGTTTGACTTCGCCACCATGGTCGTCAGCAGCCCAAACTGAGGATGCAAGTAGCATGGCAGACAGGGCGACAGGGTAAAGCAGGGTTTTTTGGCTCATGTGGGTTTCCTTTAATCAAATAATTACGCTTAGGCTCGTCGGCGGACTCTGACAAATGCTGCCAAATTGCACGACAACGAGCGCGATGACGAGCGCGATGACTACTGAGTGGTAAGATAGTTCTTAAACCATAAAATAATAGGTATTTATAGATAAACGGCACTGGATACTAGCTAGGCGATAATCTAATTTCATTACAATTTTGTTTTGGGTGACTAAACTGAATCATCCTGCACAATCGGCGCACTATTTGTCATGCAACTTTCGCAAGCCCATCTGATGAGTTCTCAGCCTGAATTTGCCGATCGAATCGCGCAGATTGAGCAACTATTGCATTGCGATCGGGAACAAGCACAGCAATTGATCGAGGCGCTCACCACAGAGTCACGATTGCAGCATGATGCCGTGGGTTTTATCAGCGCCGTCGAAATGCAATCGCAAGTCACCTATGGCATTGCGATTTTGGATGTGCAATATGAAGCGCTGCAAATGTCGCAGAATCATCATTTATTTGCCGCTGAAGCACGACTACTCAATTTAATCGGCCGAGCCTATTACGCGGCGGCACAATATCAAGAAGCCATGCAAACGTGGGGACGCTGCCTTGAGGTCGCCGAGTTATCGCAACAATATGGCGCATGGGTGAAGGCCAAAATGGGCGTAGGGCAGATTTATGATGCCTTGGGCGATCCAGCGTCGGCAGTCAAAATGCATCAAGAAGCCATCGATCGTAGTCAGGAATTAAAAGATGACTGGCTGCTATTGCAAGCGCATATAAATTTAGGGGTGAATCTGCATCGGCTACGCCGAAGTGATGAGGCGCTAGCGGCATTTAACTTTGCGCTTGATACGGCTCGCAAACTGAATCACGAAGACGATGTGGCTGAATGTCTGATGCGGGTCGGTGAGGTTCAATTGGCTTTGCATGCTTTTTCGCGAGCAGCAGTGTCGCTCGAATCAGCGCAAATCATTGCCGAGCGTACAGGCTACAAGTGGGCTTTAACGCAGATTTTACGCTTTAGGGCGGAATGTTTTTTAAGCATGAATCAGCCCAAAGAAGCCCTGCAACAAGTTTATCTGGGCATTCGGATTGCGGATGAAGCGGGTGCGATGCATCCTAAAATGCAATTGCTCAATTTGCAAAGTTTGATTTGTGAGCGCGATGGGGATTTGGCTGTGGCTTTGTTGGCGCAGCGTGAAGCGCAGCGACTCGAACAGCAAATCCATCAAGCGTCACGGCGTGATCCTTTGCAGCAGGTGGCACAATTTTCCGGTTTGTTGCATAACCCCGATCAGATTTTGCTGGATTTGGCGAGCGATCTATCGATTGAAAAAAATGATTTACTCGGTTTGAGTGCCATTTTATGCGCCACAGCGTGTAAGGTACTCAATGTGGCGCAAGCGAGTTTTTGGCAATGGCCAGCATCGAATCGGTTGTGTTGTACGATGCGCTGTAATGCCCAAGCAGAAAAATTAGCACTCGGCCCTGATTTGTCGCGGGAGTCCTTGCCCGCATTGCTTGAGCAATTGCAAGCGGGTGAAATGATTATTGCGCACTCAGCGGCGCAGCATTTATACACTTGGCAGTGGAGCGAATACGCTTTGCATACGCAAGGGATTGCTGCCGTGTTGTTGATTCCGGTGCGTTTGAATGATGAAACAATCGCTGTGATAGTTTGCGAGCATTTGGGCGGACAACGGAATTGGCGGCGCGATGAGGTGCAACATGCCCAGCAATTGGGTTTGTTGGCTACGCGTGCTATGGCGCAGTATGTGCAGCAAAGCTATGTACAACAAATCGCAGCATTAAATACCCGCCTGATTAAGCAGAATGATGAGTTGGAGGTTCGGGTGATTGAGCGCACGCAAGCGCTAGAAAACGCCATGAAAAAATTGGTTCAGGCCGAAAAACTCGCCGCCTTAGGTCATTTAGTCGCTGGTTTTGCCCATGAACTCAACACCCCATTGGGTAGTGTTTTGACTGCATCAAGTACCTTTAGCGCGCACTGCCAAGAAATCAATCTGCAACTTCAATCGGGGGCGATGAAAAAATCACAGGTTGAGCAATTCATTGTACAAGGCCAAGAAATCAGCGAACTCATTGAGCGTAACGCGCATCGTGCCAGCAAGTTGGTGCTGGGTTTAAAGCAATTAACCAGCGAAAATCAAGCACGTGAAACGCAGACTCTCAGCCTGTATGAGGTGGTTGAAGATGTTTTGCTGCATCTGAATGTGCCGCAGCATCACAGGTTGATAACGATAGAAAACCGCATCGATCCACAGCTAAAGCTCAGTAGCTATCGCAGTGAAATTGAAATGATTGTGAATCAACTCATCCAAAATTCTTTTTTGCATGCGTTTGCCCCCCATTCAGAGGGCAATATAGAAATTACTTCGATAGCGGTGCCAGAGAAGGCCATTATTTTGGTGTATCAAGATAATGGCTTAGGGATTGACCCTTCTGCGCTGAAAAAAGTATTTGACCCGTTTTACACCACGCAGTTTGGCCAAGGGCGGAGCGGCCTTGGCCTCTATCAAGTTTATTCAGTCGTACAGGGTCGCTTGGGCGGTGAAATTTTGCTGAGTAGTGAGCCTAGCGAAGGCACGAAAATTATGATTACTTTGCCATTACAAGCGCATTGAATCGCAGGCACATCGAAGATAAGTCGTAGTGGCAATTTCGCCGTCTGTGACAGTCGCTTGCCTGAGCGGTTTTGTTGGGGGCTGGAAATGGTTGCCACTCGGGCGAAGGCGATAGGTTGAAATTATCATTTCATCAATCGCCAAAGACCGAGCGGGCAGACCTATTCAATTTCTTCGATGCGATGGCAGGCGATCATTCGGCCTGAGTAGGGTCTGAGTTGCGGGATGGTCGACTTGCATTGCGCTGTGGCATACGGGCAACGGGTGTGGAAGGTACAGCCTGATGGCGGATTAATCGGTGACGGTAATTCGCCGATTAGTTTGATCTTTTCCCGTCGATTTTCGGCGCGGATTGCGGGCGTTGCCGACATCAGAGCGCGCGTGTACGGATGAAGTGGCTGATCAAAAATCGTCTGCTTCGGGCCGTATTCGACGGTACTGCCAAAGTACATCACCATCACATCATCAGCAACGTGCTCAACGACCGCGAGATTGTGGCTGACAAACACATAGGCTGTACCCAGCTGCTCTTGCAAATCCATGAATAAATTCAAAATCTGCGCTTGAATCGATACATCAAGCGCCGAGGTCGGCTCGTCTGCGACGAGGACCGCAGGTTGCAGCATCATCGCGCGTGCAATCGCAACGCGTTGGCGTTGGCCGCCTGAAAACATATGTGGATAGCGATGATAATGTTCGGGTCGCAGACCGACCGTTTTGAGCATCTCGTGAACGCGGGTTTTGCATTCCTCTGCAGTCAATTCGGTATTGAGTAGCAGTGGTTCGCTCAGCATATCGCCGATGGTTTTGCGCGGGTTTAAACTGGCAAATGGATTTTGAAACACCATTTGTACTTTGGGGCGCAGTACTTTCAGCTCGGCTTTGCTGGCGCTCGCAATATCGATGTCGTCGATGGTCAAATGGCCGGATGATGGCGCTTCGATGAGCGTGAGCTGCCTCGCTAGCGTCGATTTTCCACAGCCAGATTCACCGACGACGGCCAAGGTTTTGCCGGCAAATAGCTCAAATGAAACGTCGTTGAGTGCCTTGACCGTCGACGTTCCTTTCAGAAAGCCACGGCCCACTTTGTAATGTCGAGATAAATTTTTAGCGACAAGAATAGGCGTTCTGATAATGTCATTCATTGCTAGGTATACCGTTAGAGTCTAATGGTGTAAAGCAGCGTACGCTGGTACCTGCTATGGGTACTAGCGGCGGCTTTTGCTCAATACAGTTTTGATTGACGTACGGGCAGCGCGGGCTAAGTAAACAGCCGACGGGCCTATCATACTGGCCGGGAACGACACCTGCGAGCGTACTCAAGCGGCGCGCGCCTTTGCTGTGCTCAGGAATGGCGCTGAGCAGCGCTTGCGTGTAGGGGTGGCGAGGTGTGGCAAACAACGCGTCGGTTTTGCTGGTTTCCACGACTTCACCGGCATACATCACCACCATCCGCTCGGCGATTTCGGCAACGACGGCTAGGTCATGGGTGATTAAAATCAGCGCCATATCATTCTGCTTTTGCAGATTGACCAGCAATTCCATGATTTGCGCTTGCACCGTCACGTCGAGGGCAGTAGTTGGCTCATCCGCGATCAACAGTTTTGGTTTACAGGCAATCGCCATTGCAATCATCACGCGCTGACTCATCCCACCGGATAGTTGATGCGGATAAGCATTCAGGCGCGATTTGGCGTCAGGGATTTCAACTTGTTCGAGTAGCTCCAAAGCGCGAGCCGTTAACGCCGAGCCGCGCAGTGGGGTATGTTGCTTGAGCGTTTCCATTAGCTGGTAGCCAACGGTATACGCTGGGTTTAAGCTAGTCAGAGCATCTTGGAAAATCATCGCGATATCACGGCCGATGATTTGGCGTTTTTGCGCGGCTTTCATACCGATTAAATCTTGCCCAGCGAAGGTCAGTGCATCGGCGGTGACAATGCCTGGTGCATCAATCAAGCCCATCATCGCGAGCATTGTGACTGATTTCCCCGAACCTGATTCGCCGACGATACCAATGGTTTCACCGGCGTTGATACTTAAATTGAGGCCAGAAACGGCACGGAAGGGGTTGCTGCCCTTGCTGATGTTTCCGAAGGTCACATTCAGATTGCGGATGTCTAATAAGCTCATATCGACGTCTCGCTTTTTAGTTTCGGGTCATTTGCATCGGGTGAATCATTTCCCATTAAATAGACGCCGCGCTCGCTGGTAGGGTGGATGTTTTGTAAACGCATCATGACCTCAGGCCAATTTTTTTAGTTTGGGGTCGAGCGCATCACGCAGCCCGTCACCCATTAGATTCAGTGCAATCACGGTGATCAAGATTGCAATACCCGGCATCGTCACGACCCACCACGCACTTTCGATGTAATCGCGTGCCGAGGCCAGCATCGTGCCCCATTCAGGGAGCGGCGGCTGTGCGCCCAAGCCCAAAAACCCCAGCGCTGCCGCATCCAAAATCGCCGCCGAAAATCCTAGCGTCGCTTGTACGATCAACGGTGCCATACAGTGGGGCAATACGGTGTTGAACAGCAGGCGCAACTGACCCGCGCCCGCTAAACGGCTAGCGATGACATAGTCTTTGTGTAATTCGGTCATCGCCGAAGCACGTGCCAAACGCACGTAAGAGGGGAGCGACACAATGGCAATTGCTAACATTGTGTTGGTCAGACCTGGCCCTAAAATCGCGACAATCGCAACCGCCAACAGCAATGATGGCAAGGCCAACATCACGTCCATGAGGCGCATGATGGCATCGCCAATCTTGCCTGGATAAAACGCGGCGATCAGACCCAGAATCACGCCAGGGATAAGCGACAGCAAAACCGATACCAAACCAATCGTGAGTGACAATTGTGAGCCGTGCATCAGGCGTGACAAAATATCGCGACCGACTTCATCAGTGCCTAAAATAAATTTCCATGAGCCGCCTTCTAGCCACACCGGCGGCGTTAGAAATGCATCACGGTATTGCTCGATAGGGCTGTGAGGCGCTAGCACAGAGGCAAATACTGCGACTATTACCAAACAGGCGAAGTACAGCAAGGCGATCAATGCGCCCCGATTGGCGCGAAAAGATTGCCAGAATTCAGTCAGTGGCGATGGATGTGAAAATTGAACTTCAGAGGAGGTTGCAGCTTGCATACGGAGCTTACCTCGCGTGACGAATGCGTGGATTGATAACGCCATACAGAATATCAACCAGCAAGTTAACAAAAATAATCATCGTGGCGATCAGCAAAATACCACCTTGGACCACGGGGTAATCACGGCGCGAAATCGAATCGATCAGCCATTTACCAATACCAGGCCAAGAGAAAATCGTCTCGGTGAGTACTGCGCCTGCGAGTAAAGTTCCGACTTGAAGGCCGATTACGGTCACCACAGGCATCAAGGCATTCCGCAGTGCATGCACAATAATGATGCGACTACGACTCAAGCCTTTGGCGCGGGCAGTGCGGATATAGTCTTCGCGTAATACTTCTAGCATCGAGGAGCGGGTCATCCGGGCAATAACGGCCATCGGAATCGTTCCGAGGACGATGGCGGGTAAGATTAAATGCATGACAGCTGATTTGAAGGCGCCTTCTTCACCCGATAACAAAGTATCAATCAGCATAAATCCAGTGACATGAGTAATGTCGTACTCTAAGGAAATACGTCCCGATACTGGGGTCCAGCCGAGATGAACTGAGAACAGCATAATCAGAATCAAGCCCCACCAGAAAATTGGCATTGAATATCCGGTGAGCGCAGCACCCATCACGGTATGGTCAATCACAGTGCCGCGTTTGGTCGCCGCCAACATTCCGGCTGCCAAGCCACA
>CAUPHX010000128.1:0-8794 GCA_963511125.1 uncultured Deefgea sp.
ATCAACTCATCGCGGAATGGGGTCGGCTGGGTACGCAATTGTATGAACAAGCCCAAGGCATCGACCATCGACCCGTTGCGATGACTGAACGACGAAAATCATTATCAGTTGAAAACACCTACGCGCATGACTTGAGCACCGCACAAGATTGCCAAAATGCCCTGCCCGAGCTGTATCAAGATTGGCAATCACGCATGCGACGCGCCAGCGGCGAGCGCGCTCACAAAGCCTTTGTCAAAATCAAATTTGCCGACTTCACCCAAACCACCGTCGAATGCATCTGCTCCGAACCCAGTTTAAACATTTATCTGGGTTTGCTTAAACAAGGTCTCAAACGCAGCTCAAAAGCCGTTCGACTACTCGGCGTTGGCGTGCGTTTTAATGAATCACCAGCAAGCCCACAACAACTTTGCTTATGGTAATTGCAGAATAAATCAACCGTATTCCCTCAATAGTTAATAGCGAAAATTCAGATGCATTAATATATTCTGATATTTTAAATTATTCCGTTTAAAATAAAAATCATTCACTGCAAGCATTTGATTATTAGTTGAATTGAAATTCATAAGGCCCGACAATGGCAGAAATAACCTATTCACGGCCGCTTTTAACAATGTCATATTTGAATTTTCACCTTCGCCCGCTGTATGCTGCAATCACTCTGCTCGGTGTTGCGATGCCAGTAGCGCACAGCGTGACGCTCGGTGAATTGCAACTACAATCCTATGTGGGGCAACACTTTCGTGGCTCGGTGCCTTATCGCTTGAACGCGGGCGAAACCCTCAATGAGCAGTGTATCGAGCTACAACAAGGGAATTCTGAATTACCCAACCTAGGCGCAGCCACCATTCAGCTTCGCCCTAGCACTGAACAATCTGGCGTGTTTGTCATTGAATCACGCTCTACCGTAGGCGAACCAACGGTCGCATTTGCCATTAAAGTGGCCTGTGGTAATCAACAAATCACTCGCAATTTTACGGCCTTTTTAAATATTGCACCGGTCACGAATGAACGCGAAACCCTCACTCGTTTTGCCGTACGGGCGCCTGAAAAAAAATTGCGCGAGGTAGAATCAACGCCGCTGAAAGAAATTGAAGAATTTGTCGTCAAAAACCCAATCAGCTTAAAAGAGCTGACCAAACGCTACTACCCCGCTAATACGCCACAATACCCACGCTATTTGCAAAAACTCAGCAACACCAATCCAGAGCTTGATCCCAATGCTGAACTCAGTACCGGCACCACGGTAATCATTCCTGAACGGTTACGCTCAGTGAGAAAGAAACCCACGCCCGTCGCGGTGTCTGAAAGTGGCCAGTTGCGATTGGATGCGGCGGTGCCTTCTACCAACAGCAAGCCCATCACGCCATCGGCGGCGCAATACACCAAAGATTTAGAGCAAAAAGTAAAAATGCTCGAAGATTTACAGCTGCAAATGCAAGTCGAAGTGGAACAACTCAATCAAAAGCTCAGCCAGCTTAATGCGATCACCGCGACCGCCAGCCAAGTTGCGACAGTGATCACCAGCACCCCAATCATCGCAAGCGCTGCAATAGCGCCAAGCCGTAGCGTGACGGCCAGCACGCCCATCGTGACGACTGTTGAATCGAAAGTTGGCACCGGTCTGAGTCACTGGCTGATTGGCTTAGGGCTGGCCTTGCTCGTCGCGATTGCCGCGTTTCTTTTCTGGCGTCGCCGCCAATCTACAGGTGAACAGTGGTCGCCAGAGCACGAGCCAACCGCGCATACCTTGAGGGGGCAACTCAATCCATTTACAAAACGCAGCAAATCCAACGAACACGCCACCATTATGTCGATGCTGCATACGCCTGGCCAAGGCATTGAAGTTAACGATTACAGTGGTGACAACTTAGCTAGAGTCCAAATTATGCTGGCGCATGGCGAGGTGTCTGAGGCGATTGATTTGCTCTACAAGTGTATCGATGACGATCCAGAAGACATCGAACGCTGGCTGATGCTGTTTCGGGTATTCCGCCAGCAAGGCATGAGAACGGAATATGCGGCACTCGCCAAAAATCTGCGCCTGATTGTCAAGGACGAAGCCGATTGGGAGTTAGTTCGCAATATTGGCGCCAAACTCGACCCCGATAACCATCTTTATCGACGCACTGAAAATCCACTTAAAGAAGTGGCGGAAAGCGCTATCCCGTCTGCGCCACATGTTGATTTAGACATTCACCCAGAAACCACCCCCGCCTCAGCGATGCATGCTTACCTTGCGAGTCAAACGACACCAGTGCCCATACCCGCATTTGTCGCACCTGCAGTAGTGGCACCGATGGACGAGATCTTGCTCGATATTCATTTGCCGGATGTGACAGGAAATCAAATTCAAGACCATCAAATCCTCAGCCAAGATATCGATGCAGTACCGGTTTTTGAATTCGATTTATTGCCGCCTTTCGATATCGATACGAGCCAGCTTGAGTGGGATGAAATCCCGATTGAATTGGACACACAAGAGCCAAAACCAGCCAAACCGAAGCTTTGATACCCAGCCTGCCGCAATCCAAGCTCAGTGCGGCAGCGCCCATGTTAAACTGCTGGTTTTCAAGCTTGCCGAAGGATATTTCATATGAGCTCTACTCCCTCTAAAGTGGTCATTGCCACCCGCGAAAGTCCATTGGCGCTTTGGCAAGCTCATCATGTGAAATCTTGGCTCGAAAATACTTACCCAACACTCACCGTCGAACTCTTGGGCATTACGACTCAGGGCGACAAAATCCTCGATGTCACATTGAATAAAATCGGCGGCAAAGGCTTGTTTGTGAAAGAGCTTGAGCAAGCCATGGCGGAAGGTCGCGCCGATTTAGCCGTACATTCAATGAAAGACGTGCCGATGGTGCTGCCGGAAGGTTTTGCGCTGGCCGCCATTGGTGAACGTGAAGACCCACGCGATGCTTTTGTGTCGAATCGTTTTAAACATCCGGATGAATTACCAGAAGGCGCCATTGTCGGCACTGCCAGCCTGCGCCGCGAAAGCCAAATCCGCACCTTATACCCACATTTGGTCGTCAAACCACTGCGCGGCAATGTCGGCACACGACTCAAAAAACTCGATGATGGCGAATTTGACGCCATTATTTTGGCCGCGGCTGGCTTAAAACGCTTAGGACTTGCTGAGCGCATCACCTGCGAATTGTCGCCAGAAATCAGTTTGCCCGCACCTGGCCAAGGTGCCGTCGGGATTGAAATCCGCAGCGATCGCGCTGATTTAATGACGCTACTCGCCCCGTTTAATCACGCGGCCTCCGCGGCTTGCGTCACCGCTGAACGTGCTTTATCACGCCGCTTGAATGGTTCATGCCAAATTCCACTCGCAGCTTTCGCAACCGATGAAGAAGGCTTTTTACGCCTACGCGGCTTAGTGGCGATGCCTGATGGCAGTCACCGTATCGTTGCTGAGTCCAATGGATCGCACGCCGCCGCCGATGGTTTAGGACGCATCGTTGCCGACTTACTATGCACCGAAGGCGCGCGCGAGATTCTCAAACAACTCGCGCCATGAGTTTACCCCTCAGCGGTAAGCGTATTTGGGTGACTCGACCCGAAGCACAGTCAGGGTATTTAACGGCAGCTCTTGATCAAAGAGGCGCACAAACTTATACCCTGCCGCTACTCACTATTAGCCCTGTGATCGACCAGGGCGAAATGGCTGACACGATTACCCGCCTGCATCAATTTGATTTAGCAATATTTATTAGCCCTTCGGCCTTAAATGCGGTCTTTGCCAAACTGAGTGCGCCATGGCCACCCGATTTGCCGGTCGCGGTGGTTGGCCCTGGCAGTGCAAAACGCGCGGCTGAGCTATGCGTAAAACACATCATTTGTCCGCCGTCTCAGTTTGATGGGGAGGGTTTGCTACAGGAGCTCGGCCCGCAAGTAGGCAAAAAAATCGTCTTATTTCGTGGCAATGGTGGGCGCGATATTTTACCGGCCGGTTTAAGCGCTGCGGGCGCGGATGTCACTTTAGTGACCGCTTACCAACGCAGCGCACCGACACTCAACCCACTCGAAATTGAGCGTCAACTTCAGCTCGGTTGTGATGGCATTGTCATTTCTAGTTCAGAAGCCGCACAACACTTATTTGACTGGGCTGGAGGCGAGACGCGGCACAAGCTACAATGTGTATTATATTTTGTGCCGCACCACCGAATTGCAAAAGCCTTACAGGCCAATGGGGCCCAGCATATCGTGCAAACCGAGGCGGGTGATGATGGCATTGCCCAGTCGATTTGCCGGTATTTTGTACCGGGTTTATCTCCAAAAGAGTAATCTCTAAAAGTGTAGAGCCAGATGAGTCAAGAAAACGCAAGCAATACCTTTTCCGCCGCCCTAAGTCAGCCAGCACGCCGCAGTTTGCCTCAACCGGCCTTGATTTTAGCCTTGGTCGCTATTCTCGCCAGCGCTGGGGTTTGGTTTTATCAGCAAAATGCGATGGAAGCCCTCAAGCTCGATTTAAGCCGAGAACTCGCCAGCAATAATAAGCTGCAGCAAGAGTTACGCACGCAATCGGTGACACAAAACCAAACACAGCAACAACTGCTCGCACGCCTCACAATCCAAGAAGGCAAACAGGCCGAATCGTTGGCGCGGCAAGAGTCGCTCAACACCATGTACGACACACTCACGCGCGGTGAAGCGCTACACAGTCTAGCCGAAGTTGAGCAAATGCTGTCTTTTGCCAGCCAACAACTACAAATCGCGGGAGACGTAAATAGCGCCTTAACCGCCCTCAATAATATTGACCTGCAATTGGCACGCTTAAATCGCCCCGAGCTCATCAGCGTGCGGCAAGCCCTGACGCAGGATATTAATACACTCAAAAGCACACCTTATGTCGATGTGATTGGCGTCACCGCTAAACTCAACAGCCTAATTGATAGCGTTGAACGATTGCCACTGCTGGTCGATGCTGGACGCACCCCCGCAAGTGCGGCCTTCAAAGCCAATCCAAACCACAATTCAGTACAGCAATTTGGCACCGAGATATGGAATGAATTTAAACAACTGATCCAAATTCGTCGAATTGATCAACCCGATTTGATTTTGCTCTCGCCTGAGCAAGGCTTTTTCTTGCGCGAAAATATCAAATTACGCTTGCTGAATGCTCGCTCGGCACTGCTATTGCGTAACGAAGCAGCCTTTCGTGCCGATATCGCCGCGACGGTACGGTATTTACAGCAATTTTTTGATGCTCGCGCCCCCGCCACAGACAACGCAATTAAAGTGCTACGCCAACTAGAAACACAACCACTCGCAATCACTTTACCGGACCTTAGCGCCAGCCTAACGGCAGTTCGTACTGCACGCTCAACAGCAGAGAGGGCTAAACCGTGAAATTCTTGATTTGGTTTATTGGGCTCTTTGCAATCGCCGTCGGCTTAACGCTATTTGCCGAATTTAATACCGGCTATGCCTTAATTTTCTTGCCGCCTTGGCGTCTTGAGATTTCACTGAATATTTTTATCGTACTGCTGCTAAGTTGTGTCATTGCGCTCTACCTTGGCTTGCGCATGTTTGCCGAATTAAGCGGGCTGCCAGAGCGAGTTCGTGTATATCGCGCTCGGCAGCAAGAACGCGCATCCGTTCAACTCGAGCGCGAAGCGCGCATCGCTTTTTATGAAGGCCGTTATCAGCGTGCAGAACGCCTAGCCAGTGAAGCCTTTGCCGCAGCTCAACACGCGGATGATGCCTTTGCCGCCAATGGTCTGCTGGGCGCGCGCGCCGCGCATGCGATGCGCGATTTCGATAAGCGCGATGCTTACTTTGAAAAGCTACAGGCCCGATTAGGGACTCAGCACTTAGCCACTTTGATGTCGATGGCCGAGTTATTCTTAGACGAGCGACGTTACAACGAAGCCAGCCAAGCGATTTCTGCTGCGCGTGAAATTACACCTAAACTCACCGCCGCGATGAAGATCGAACTACGTCTACGTCAAAAAGAACGTAATCCAGAAGCCATCCTCAAATTAGTCGATCAGCTCACTCGCAGTGAAGCGATGGATGCGGAGCAGGCGGCCCACATTCGCATCGCTGCACATCTGCAGCAACTGCGCCTGCACCCGATGACTGCCCGCGAATTAAAAGATTGGTACCGCAAACTACCTGAGGCTGAACGCCTCAACTCGCAGCTCGCGGCCAGCGTTGCCAGCCTCTATAAGGAACAAGATGAAGCCGTATTGGCACGCAATACTTTGGCTGCCGCAATCGATGCAGCATGGAGCGGTGAGTTGGTTGAGCAATATGGTTTACTTGGCATGGCCGGAGAAGAACTGACTCAGCAGCTGCAGCAAGCAGAAAAATGGCTAAAACTTCACCCTAATGATCATCGATTATTGCTCACATTGGGCCGCTTATGCCGCCAACGCGAGCTCTGGGGCAAAGCTCAAACCTACTTTGAAGCCAGTATTGCCATTAAAGCGTCGGCCATTGCCCATGCTGAATTGGCAGGCTTGCTCGATTTTCTTGAGCGCAGCGAAGAATCAAACTTCCACTACCGTGCCAGCTTGGCCATTGCGCTCGCGTAATTCACTCAGCACAAAAAAAGGTGGCCTTGGCCACCTTTTTCATTCCCACCGTGAGTTCAAAGCAAGTCGGGACTGATGGCCGCTTTGAGTACGTACTTCACTCGTCCCTCAATGACTTTACGTTGAATCCACCAGATTGCGCCTTTGCGCGTTTCCCAGTCCAACTCCTTGCCGGTGAGCAGCAAAGCAGCCACTTCGCCGATATTCGGTTGATGGCCGACCATCACCACGAATTTGCCAATATCACGCGGCCAATGCGCCACTTCCAAATAGGCCGCATTATGGCAATCAGGATTAATTTTTGCATTAATCTCAAAATCTTCACGCAAATGCTTCGCGGTGGATTGACTACGCTGCGCCTCGCTCGCAATCAAACGATACTCAGGTACATCTTTCAGTTGCTCACGCAACCAAGCCGCCACTTTTTTGGCTTGCTTCACCCCTTTCGGAGTCAAAGACCGAGCTAGATCGTCGCTACCATCCTCAGCATCCGCATGCCGCCATAAAATCAAATCCATTTCGTACACTCATCTACCAGCAAATCAAGCAACCATTGACCTTGCGCTGCACTGGCTTGAGCGTCTCGCCCGTGCCGCAAATAAATAATCAAATCCATTTAGTTACGCTCACCTGCAGCTAAATCCGCTAATAACTGAACTTGCGCCGAACGAATCTTGTCACCTCGCGCCACTTTGCGACGATAACGACCATCAGACAGCATCTCCCAAGCTTGAGAGTTGTCGACCAAGAAGGGGCGTAAGCTCTCACGGATCACACGACGTTTCACTTTCGGATTCAATACAGGGAAGGCAATTTCAATGCGGCGGAATAAATTACGCCCCATCCAATCCGCACTTGAAAGGTAAACATTCTCTTCGCCATCATTGAGGAAATAAAACACACGATGATGCTCTAGGAAGCGACCAATAATTGAACGCACGCGGATATTTTCCGACACGCCAGGAATACCAGGCCGCAAAGCGCAAACGCCACGCACGATCAAATGAATCGTCACACCCGCTGTCGATGCCTCATACAATTTATCAATAATCGATGGTTCAAGCAGCGAATTCATTTTGGCAATAATAACGGCTTTACGACCCGCTTTGGCATGCACGATTTCGCGCTCAATCGCTTCAATAAACTTGCTGTGCAATGTAAACGGCGCTTGCCAGAGCTGGTGATGATCTCCAGCCAGACCTAAGCCCGTGAGCTGCATAAAGACATCATTCACATCGCTGGTGATTTCGCTATTCGCGGTCAATAAACCAAAGTCGGTATACAACTTCGCCGTACGCGGGTGGTAGTTACCCGTACCAACGTGGGCATAGCGTTTCAGCAGACCTTCTTCGCGGCGAACAATCAATAACATTTTGGCGTGGGTTTTATAGCCATACACACCGTACACCACGTGCGCGCCCGCGCGCTCTAATTTAGCCGCCCAGTTAATATTGGCTTCTTCATCAAAGCGTGCCATCAATTCAACGACCACGGTGACCTCTTTACCGCGCGCAGCCGCTTCTTGCAGCGCATCCATCAGCACCGATTCGGCACCGGTGCGATAAATCGTCATTTTAATTGCCACCACATGCGGATCACGCGCGGCCTGCTGCAGCAAATCCACCACCGGCGTGAAGCTTTGGTACGGATGGTGCAGCAAAATATCGCCTTGGCGAATCGACTGGAAAAAATCAGCTTGCTTGCGAAGCTCAGGTGGGATACCCGGCATAAACGGTAGGAATTTCAAATCAGGACGATCGACCTGATCAGGCACTTGCATTAAGCGCACCATATTCACTGGACCGTTAACGCGATAGATATCATCCGCGTGAAGGCCAAATTGCTCCGACAAGAAATCCTGCAAATGACGTGGGCAATTATCAGCCAACTCTAAACGCACCGCATCGCCGTACGGACGTTGCGACAATTCGCCCTCAATCGCAGCGCGCAGGTCTTTGACGTCTTCGTCATCGACCGATACGTCTGAATCGCGAGTCACACGGAATTGGTAGCAACCAAGCACATGCATACCAGCAAACAATTCATCGATATGCGCATGCAAAATCGACGATAGGAATACAAAGCCATGCTGCGTTCCGGCGATTTCATCGGGCATTTTGACAAAGCGTGGCAAAATCCGTGGCGCTTGCACAATCGCAATCCCTGAATTACGACCAAACGCATCGCGGCCTTCCAGTTCAACGATAAAGTTAAGAATTTTATTTGAAAGACGCGGGAAGGGA
>CAUPHX010000129.1:0-8778 GCA_963511125.1 uncultured Deefgea sp.
AGTACTACCCATCACCGCCCAAAATACCGCGAAGAACATACCGAGCAAACCCAACATAAACGCCAGCGCAATCACTCGCGCATGCAGTTGATCCTTCACTTGACTGCGTTTTATTGCACCTAACCAAATCCACAATGCGGCCGACCATGCGATAGTTTGCAAACCAACGCCCAGCACCAGCAACGAGGTATTCATTGCTGAAGCAAGTACTATAATACCGCCAATCAAATACCCAAGCATAACCGGCGCATAGCGCGGCAAACTTGGATTATTCACACTCAGCCAACGCGGGCCAGCGGTATAAATAAAGCCCAACATAAACAGCGGAAAAAAGCAGTAGGTCATGCTGTAGCCATGCAAAAACATCGGCACCAGCGCGCTCGGTAGGGCCACGCCTTGCCAGCGGCCAAGCATGTGTGCACCCCACCAGATAAAACTCAGTAACAGCAACACGCCACCCGCTAGAAAACCCAGTCGATGTGGTGCCGCGGCGGCTTGTTTGAATGCTGATTTCATCGCGCGCTCCTTATTTTATAAATTTCAATCAGCCGTTGCAGTGGCCACAACACGGCGCGCCAGTCGTCACATCACTCACTTTGTCGATTTTCACCTGCCACAATAAAGGTCCATCCTGCAGATAGTCCCACGCAAACGCGCCAGCATAACGCTCGGCAAACTGCGCTTGTAACGGGCTAGGACGATGGTCATTGACAAGCTGCATCGCTTCACCGGCTTTCAGCGCTTCAAACGTTTTGAAAATCAGCGCATGCCGATCAACGGGGGCGATAGTTCGCACATCGATTTGGGTAACGACATTAGCTTGATTCGAGTTGACTTGGCTCATCCTGAAATCCTTTTTAAAATTAAACATACAAATAATATACATATTAAAGTAGCACGTTGTTGTCTCAACAATCAATACCTACAAATACCTGTTCAACGTTGAGCTGAGCCAAATCAAAAAAACGCCCTGCAAATGCAGAGCGCTCAGTCGGAGGAAAGCCGATTACTATTTTTAGCCTACTATGCTTGCTTGCCATCAGGATGAGTTCAGGCGTCACGCTCAACCTATCGCTACTGACGATGATTTGCCCTGTTGGTCACGTAATACAAAGCGCGTATTATGTTTAATTTCACCATTGGCACCACGCCGATATTTCACCCAGCGCCGCAGCCAATGGCCGTGTATGCGCGTCATTATCACTGACCGCCAGGGTGGCATTGTCAGGATTGAATTCATGCATCTTGGCCAGTCGCACCAAATTAACCTACGTATTAAACCTTGCTGCATATCATTACTTTTCGCGGAAATGGAAAAGACAACGTCGCGTTTCAATTCAAATTCTCAGCGAACTGACTTTCTCCGATGTACTAAAAAAGGCCCAGCGTATCGCTGAGCCTCTGGTTTAATTCATCACTACACTGGCTTAAAAGCTGTAAGCAGCCCCAATACGAATACGCCATTCAGCATCTTGCTGCGCATTGGCCGTGTCGCCCAAGTAGCCAATTTCAGTGTACGGCTTAAAGGCCGGCGTTAGTTTGTAACTCACGCCCACGTTATGCTCAAAATAGTTTGAACTCTTATTTACATATTGATAGTCGTTCAGTTTATGATCCCAACGGAAATTGTAATAGGCATCGACTTCAGCGCTCGCCGCCTTGCGTAGCCACCACTCCATCCGTGTCCGATTATCATTGTCCATCTGTTTGGCTAAATTTTTGGTTTCAAAATTTTTGTATTCATAACGCAAACGACCATCTAAACGCCAAGTCGGCGCAAAAGCCCAATTGGCTTGCATGCCGAATTTATACACTTCGCCGCCATCGGTAGGCTTGTCTTTCAATACATCAACCAAAACGCTTGGAATTAAGGTCACAGCGTCGTTGAGTTTATATTTGTAATACAACTGAAATTCAGTATCGGCCCACAGCCATTGGTCAATGCCTTCACCTGTTTTGCTGGTATTGTTCACGGTATATTCAATCGTGCCACCAATACCATTAGACAAATCATGAGCCAGCAAAACGCGTGATTCATATCTTTCGCTGCCAGTTTTATATTGACCGCGTACATCCACACTTGCCGCCTGAACTTGTACCGCAAAGGCCGCGCATAGCACAGCCAAGACATATTTGATTTTCATACTTTATTACCTCAGAGGATAAACCAACAACTGGTGACTTATATTTGTAATATATTTTAAATATAAGTCAACCGAAACATCTTACATAAACAGAAATTAAGTTCCATTTAAGTACCGCGAACCTTCGCGATCTGGCAGCCTCATACTCACCACAAATTCATCATTAGAATCATCAGATAATGATTTGTCCAAACATGTCACTTGGCTATTACGCTGTGGCTTACCCTAATTATCGACTGTGAATTGAGTGGGTATTATTCAATTTTGATTGTCCAACCCGTATTGGGCATCGGCCTAAACCGTCCGAAAATATTCAAACCTGCATAGTCATTATTTAATCGCTCGGTGCCATGCCCATCAGGCGCAAAGCCAAGCCTGCAAAGACGGCCGCTAGCAAATAATGCGGCCAGCGGCGATATGGACGATTTTTCCAGCGCGCTGCAAACGCGCAGGCGCTGACAATCACCACGCCATTCACCAGCAAGCCAATCGCATTCAGTAAGGTCGCTAGCAGCAAAATTTGCAGCGTTATTGAGCCTGCGCTGGGCTCGACAAATTGCGGAAACAAAGCCAGCACAAACATCGCCATTTTGGGATTAAGCAAATTAGTGGCTAGTCCTTGCCAAAATAAGCTGCGCGTATTGACATAGGCAGAAGAAATCAGCGGCATCGCAGCGTGCTGGCGCGGCCGCAGCAAAGTCCAAGCCAAATACAACAGGTACGCAGCACCAGCAAATCGAATCAGATCGTAAGCCAAAGGCCGCAATAGTAGCTGCGATAAGCCCAAGGCGGCGGCAAAGGCATGACAATAGGTGCCCGCTTGAATGCCAAGTAGCGTAGCAAATCCAGCGCGACGCCCTTGCGCCATACTACGCGAAGCAATCAGCAACATATCAGGGCCGGGCAACGTAGTGAGTGCCAGAGCGGCGAGAGAAAACAGCAAGAAAGTAGACGTGGAGAGCATGCCTTTCGTTTTCCGATGACGAAAGGAATAGCAGGTTAAGTGATGAACAGCAGTATGTCAATTTCACGTAACCCGCACTGGGCTGGCTAAACAATGCTAGCGCTGCACCAATGGAATTCGAAACACGGCATTGAGTTCAACCGGATTGACGATTAAATCGGCCAGCGTATAGCGATCAAGTACTGCATATAAGCCTTGCATCGCTTCATTCAAAATCCCCTTCAAACGGCACACCGCGCCAATGCTACAGGTCGAATGTTCCCGATCGAAGCACTCCACCATCGGGCTGTCAAACTCACTCAGGCGCACCAAAGCGCCGATGCTGATTTCATTCGCGGCACGCGCCAAACGCATTCCGCCGCCCTTGCCGCGCGAGGTGGCGATAAAGCCATTACGCGATAAAAAATTCACCACTTTCATCAAGTGATTATCAGAAATAGCGTAAGCACTGGCGATTTCGCTGCGCGTCACAATGCCGCCGTCTTGCACGCCGACATAAATCAGCGTGCGCAAGCAGTAATCGGTAAACACATTTAGGCGCATCGCAGATCCTCAATTATTAGTATTTATTATATATCTTTAGACTTCGAAATAATCCATCGAGGCGATGCAAAAAGATAAGCGCCCCCGTCAAGCCAAATAGGGATTAAATCCACCTAATGCAGGACTTAATTTTTTTTCGACCAAGTAATATTCATTGGGTATATCAGCTCAACTTTTCTTGTACGATACGCGAGATTGAAACCTTAAATAGCTGCTGATTTGACAGTCCATAAAACACAACGTGCATAATCAATGGCACGTTCAACGAGGATGATCATCATGACATTACAAGAACGCCTAGGCTTTAGTGCGAGCGACCGAGTTTTAATCGTCCACGCTGACGACATCGGTATGTGTGAAGCGACGGTCAGCGCATGGCGCGAGCTGCACGGCGTGAGCAATATGACTTCCGCGTCTGCGATGGCGCCCTGCCCATGGTTTCCCGCTGCAGTTCAAGCCGCTATCGAAGCGGGTGACAGCGCTGATAGGGGCTACATCTGACGCTCAATTGCGAATGGCGCGAAGGATATCGCTGGGGGCCGATAACTGGTCCAAATACCCCCGCCCAGTTAAGCAACGAACTCGGCTATTTCTATCCTCTAGCGGCTGATACATACAGCAAGGCTCAACTTGAGCTGGCCTACGATGAGTTGGCCGCTCAATTAAAACGCGCTCAAGCGCTCGGTCTTAAACTCAGCCACCTCGATACCCACATGTTGACTTCGCTGCATCCTGATTTATTTGTGCATGTGCTCAAACTCAGCGAACAAGCTCAACTTCCCGTCTTCGTTCCGCATTTTCTCGATGCATCACTACTCGCGAAGTGGACCCAAATGCCGCTTGAGCTCTGCCAGCGAACCTCTGCGCAGGTCGCGAGCGCTGCTCACCGAATCCATCCAATCGATGGGTGGGCAGGACTACCATTTGGGCAATATCTAAGTGATGAAGAACGATTAGCATGGGCGAGTCACGTCTTGAAAAACAATTTCAGCGCACCCGGCGTGTATGCCTTGGTCGGTCATCCCGCCAACGACACGCCCGAGTTACGTGCTATCGCACCAGATTGGCCAACTCGCGTCGCTGACCGCCGCCTCTTTGCGAGCGAGGCGCTACGCGAGCTGATTTTACAAGAAGGATTTAAGTGCATTGGAATGAAAGAAATTGCGGCACTAGGACCGAGTGTGAGCATACGTACGGTGAGTGAGGTGTACTGCTAAAGGTGTAGATGCATACGGGATTCAAAATCGGCTCAACATAACCGTTTAGATGCCTGCAAAGTGCGTCCACTGTTGATTATGCCTCAATCATGAGCGCCTGCGATAAAGGTCATTGCAGACGCTCAATAGATTCAAATACTGGCGTAAATTAAAACACCAGCATATTTAGACCTAATCCAAATAAAGCACTACCTACAATCACCTCAATCACATTCCGTTTCCACTTAAATAAGGCCAATGCGGCCAGCAAGGCCAACGCCGTAGCGTACACATCAAACAGGCCAGCAAACCCCTGCGGCCAGAACACATGGAAGGCAAAAAATAAAGCCAAATTGACGATCACCCCCACTACCGCCGCTGTAATTGCAGTCAGCGGCGCGGTAAATTTCAAGTTTTGATGCGTCAATTCAACGAAAGGGCCACCAGCCAGAATAAAAATAAAGGACGGCAGAAAGGTAAACCATGTCACCACGCACGCGGCAATCGCTCCAGCTAAAAACGTATGCTCAGGACCAAGAAAAGCATCGAGATAGGCGCCAACAAAGCCAACAAAAGCCACCACCATAATCAAAGGGCCGGGCGTAGTTTCACCCAGCGCCAAACCATCCATCATTTGCGTGGCACTCAACCAGCCATACTGCGTTACTGCCCCCTGAAAAACGTAAGGCAAGACGGCATAAGCGCCACCAAAGGTAAGTAAAGCGGCTTTACTAAAAAACAAACCCATTTGCAGCAAGATATGCTGTGTGCCGTATAGCGCCATAAGTGCCATAATTGGTAGCGCCCAGAGCAATACACCAAGCAACAACACAGTAACCAATCGCTGAGCATTAAATACCGCATGCGAGGGTGTGGGCGTGTGATCACCGATCAAAGCCGCACCATACGACTTTTGGCTCGCCGCGTGACCACTGTTACTAAAATACACAGGCCAAAAGTGCCCGCCAGCCCAACCCAATAGCCCCGCACCAAGCACGATGAATGGAAATGGCACATTCAATACAAAAATCGCCACAAATGACGCGGCAGCAATGCTCCATAAAAATTGATTTTTTAAGGTTCGCCCACCAATCCGAAACGCCGCTTGCAACACAATCGCCACCACGGCAGGTTTGATGCCATAAAACAGCCCAGCAACCAGCGGTAAATGCCCGTAGGCAATATAAACCCACGACAATACAATGAGTATAAACAGCGAAGGCAATACAAATAAGACACCTGCGACAATACCACCCCATGTTTTATGCATTAACCAGCCAATATAAGTAGCCAGTTGCTGTGCCTCAGGGCCGGGTAATACCATGCAATAGTTCAAGGCATGCAAAAACCGACGCTCAGAAATCCAGCGCCGATTTTCAACTAGCTCTTGGTGCATCAATGAAATTTGTCCGGCGGGGCCACCAAAGCTAATCAAACCCAGTTTCAACCAAAACCAGAAGGCTTGCCAAAACGACACGGGAACTGGAGGCAGGTTTAAATCGGGGTTAATTTCAGAACTCATGACAATCGACCTATCTGTGCATAGAAAAGCAGCGCACGAATAAAAAACCCCGCTCGATCAGCGGGGCTGGTGTGAAGCAAATTAAGTCTTACTGAGCAAACTCAATTCGGCGATTCTTCTGACGACCTTCTTCAGTACCATTGTCAGCAATCGGCATTTCTTGACCCATACCCACGGCAGTCAATTGTTCCGCTTTCACGCCATCTTTAACCAATAAGGCCCGCACAGAAGCGGCGCGTTCTTGTGACAAAGTTTTGTTTGCAGCGGCGTCGCCAACATTATCTGTATGACCCAAGACGCGAATCGCACGGCCATCTTCTACCAAGAATAAGGCGATTTCTTTCAAGCGTGGCATTGATTTTTCAGTCACTGTTGCCGAGCCAGTCGTAAACTCAATCGATTCATTCAACAGTACGCCGTCGTTCCAGACGCTCAACTGCGCATCTTCAACCACGTTCAATTGGCTCGCCACGGCAACGCCGGGTTTAAACCATTGGCCCAAGCCCAAATTCACGCCATCGCCCAATTTTGCATTGCCTGCTTCACCAGAGAAAATGACTTTTTGATCGGCAAATTGCAAATCAAACGCTTTCAATTGTTTCAAACGCGAGAAAATATCAATTGGACGACCTGCCCACCAAAACGCTGGCGCGCTGGCATCAACCGTAATTTGATCAACGACATTATCAGCCCCCCACAGCAAACGGGCTGGTTTCAGCAAACGTTGCTTGCTGGCTTCGTCTGCGGCACGTCCTGTAAATGTGATTTTTCCATCAGCAAATACAATATGCATATCACCCAACACAAATTCTTTCGTCGCCGAAGCCAGTGCGCTTGCTGCAGCCACGGGTTGTTGAGCTGTACTCGGTAGCAATTTAGTCGCAAATAAAGCGGCACCAATTGCAATTGCGCTGACAAGCAAACCCACCGAAACGCCAATTTTTTCTTCTGTATTTAACACCGCAACATCCCCAGTAAATTGAACCCGCATCATGCCACAACTTAATTAAACAATTAAGCATGCCGATTAAATTTAATTTCACATTTCGAAAAAAATTAAATAGCAACGCAAGAATCTACCGAAAGAAACCAAATAAGTACGGTCAGCCAAGGCGCAAAAGAGGAATCCGCTGTCTTTGTTCCATACAATCGCTATCGCCAGCCTCGTACTCACGACAAATCCACGGTCTTTGTTCGTAGATGGTGCACAGTTTAGTTTGCCGACTCAGCGCGGCGCACCAGCCGTCGGCGAGTCGATGCATGATTTCACCGCCCCACGCATCTTTCTCAATGAATTTCGCTGGTACATCGTCATCACCAGCAATCAACATCACTTCCAATTGGCAGCAACAGGCTTTACAACTACTACAGCTAATCTCTGTGGACATCACACTCCGATAGGTCTAGGTATCTCCATCTACGCATTATTAATTAATACCTACAATAAGATACCTGCATATTTCATATTAACGATTAACGAATATAAGGCAAGCTGATTTCATCACTGCGTTTAGCGCCAGCAGTCACACTGCGACACAACTCTAAAAATGCCGAAATTCCGGCGGTACGGTATTTCTGCTTGTGCAATACAAAATGAAATTGTCGCGCAAAATCCATCCCCGGCACGGGCAACTCGACCAAGCTGCCTCGGCGAAACGCTTCTTTGAGTGCCAAGCGAGAAATACAACCAATCCCCAAGCCCGACTCAACGGCGCGTTTGATGGCTTCGGTATGCTCTAGCTCAAGTCGAATATCCAACCTAGATTGCACGTGTCGCATTGCATAATCGAAAGTCTGCCGAGTGCCCGAGCCTGGCTCACGCACAATCCACGCTGCCGCAATCAAATCATCCAAATCGATCGCCTGCCGTTGAGCTACCTTAATGGCCAAAGGATGCTCGGGCGCAGCAAACACCGCCAATTCATCGGCAATCCAAGGAATCACCTCTAAATCAGGGTTTTGGCAATCCCCTTCAATTAATCCCAAATCCAGCTCAAAATGCGCCACTTGCCGAATGATATGAGCCGTATTGTGCACACCCAGCGATATCCGGCAGCCAGGGTGTTGCTGCATAAAATCACCGATCAACAACGTCGCCAGATAATTCCCAATCGTCAGCGTGGCCCCCACCCGCATCGGGCCAAAGCCAGAGCGCCCCGCCAACAAAGCATCGATTTCGGCGGAATGGTCCAGCAATTGCATTGCCTGTGGCAGCAACATCCCCCCTAGCTCATTGAGTTGCAAACGCTTGCCGATGCGATCAAACAAACGCCGATCCTAGACTCGCTCCAGCTCCGCCAGCGCGGTACTGGTCGCCGATTGGGATACGCCTAACTGCTCAGCAGCACGAGACACACTCTCGCCTCGACCGACGGCCACGAACCCTTCGCGCTGGCGCAAAGTACACCG